>CAWUJQ010000004.1:0-63379 GCA_963922445.1 uncultured bacterium | reverse complement strand
CAGGCCGACGCGGTGCAGCCCGCACCCTTAGCGCGATTTGTACCTCATCCGCCTCGTGCAGCGGCGCAAAGGGGTCACCGTCATTGATCTGACGCTCAGCAATCAGGCGGCGCAGCGCCCCGGCATTCAGCAGCCATGCCACCGGAATCACACCCGCAACAAAGGCACTCGTCACATACAGCCACGCCACCTGCGTCTGGTTGGCAAACAGATACATCATGAATGCAACAACGACAAAGGTGTAAAAGCGTCCAGTCGGTTTCATTTTGCGGTTCGCTCCCATCCCAAGGCGTTTTTGATGTAGTTGTATGCAAACATGGGAATGAAAAACGCACCTAAAAAGATGGCGCAAACTGCCACAGGTATGACCACTAATCCAAGTGGTAAGCCCAGGCCAAATGTCGCTCCCCACGGCCACGATTGCCACATCGCCATGAGTTCCGCAAAGCCATACGCCCCGATGACCGCTGCGCCAAGCCATGACATGATACTGCTAATACCAGTCGTTGGTTGCGTTACTCTGAGCAGCCACTTGGGGCGGTTTCTATAGTCTGCATACGGAGACAAATGACCTACGGCAACCCAACAAAACAGCGCCATTGTCAGGTTCACAGCCAGCACAACGCCAAACACTGCGATCATCGCCTGCGAGGCTCCGTTGAGCGCTAGTAGGATCACCACCCCCAGCGACGGCACATTGCACCCCCAGCACATCATTATGATTATGTATTCAACCATGATGTCTACTCCACAGGCACGCGCACACTGCCCAGGATGTCGTCAATGATCTCACGGGCGGTATCCGGTCGGCGGTCACGGCTGAGCACGCGGTGCGGCATGACGGCAGTTGCAGCGGTCTTGATGTCATCGGGCGTGACGAAGGTACGCCCGCGAATGAGCGCCAACGCCTGCGATACCCGCTGCATGGCCACCCCTGCACGCGGACTCATGCCCAATACGAGCGCGTCGTGGGTGCGTGTGGTCTGGTTTAGCCGCACGATGTACTCCTTCAACGGGCGCATCACGTCGATCTGACGCGCAGCCTGTTGTAGGGTCAGCACATCAGCCAGGTTAAGCACCGGGTCTACGGCACTGAGCGGATTCGTGTGTTCTTCCCGCTCCAAGATTGTCACTTCGTCGGCAAAGTCTGGGTAACCCAGCTTGAGCATCATCAAAAAGCGGTCGAGTTGGGCTTCTGGTAGTGGGAACGTGCCTGACATCTCGACGGGGTTTTGCGTGGCAATCAGGAAGAATGGCTCAGGCAGTTGGCGACCAAAGCCGTCCGCCGTCACCTGACCTTCGGCCATTGCCTCAAGCAAGCTCGACTGTGTGCGCGGGGACGCCCGGTTGATTTCATCCACCAGGACGATGTTGGCAAACACTGGCCCCGGCAAAAACTCGAACGTCTGCTCACGCTGGTTGTAAATCGCGCTGCCCGTAATGTCTGACGGCAGCAGGTCTGGCGTGCACTGCACCCGCTTGAAATCCGCATGAATACTTTTCGCAAGCACCTTGGCAATCATCGTCTTGCCTGTGCCGGGAACATCTTCCAGCAGCACATGGCCCCCGGCCAGCAGCGCCGCCAGCATCAATTCAAAGGTGTGCGTTTCGACGACGACCGCTTGCTGTACATTCTCGATTAGCGTCTTGATGGTTGCTCTGTGCTGCTCGACTGGAACAGGCGATGATGCGTCCGTTGTGGGGGGTGGCTGCATGAAGGCGCTCTCAATGAACTCATTGTGGATGTCCTTCGCATTGTACATGACGGATACTCCCGGCGATGTTGGAATCGGTTTAAAACACCGTATGCCTTCGCGTCACAAGGTGGCAAGTGAACATCATCTAATCTAGACGCGTGTCATGGTGAAGCGCTGCGGCGGTCGAGTTCGAACACGACAAACTGCTGTAAAATCATCACCATGCCCCACACTGCCGTGATAACGAGCACGCGGGCTGTTGCTGTCCCTGTCGTCAGGGTGCCACCCGTTAGCGCGACGGCCAGCACCAACGACCACAGATAGCTGCTCACGCCCATGTATAAACCCACATGGAAGTCACGCAATCGGTGCCGGTTGTGATAGGGGAAGCGACGCCAATCGACATCGAACGCACGGTAAAGCTGTACTGTGGCGAGGTGAAACAACCACAGCAGTGACCACATGGCCGCCAGCCGTGCCAAGATTTCAAACGGAAACGTCTCGCGAATGTACTCACCACTCAGGTAGAGGCGGGTTTGCAGCACTGCTTGATAGCCGAACCCAACGACAAACAAGACTGTGTGCGCAGCAAGACCGTTTCGGCGCTCGAATAAGTTGCCCAACATGCTAAATCCAAGTCTATTGCTAACTCTCAATTTGGTTGATAGGCGGCCCATGCTATCATGAGGATTCAACACCAGACAGCAAACGCAAAGAGGGCCACATGGCCGACAATTCCACACAGCTTTTCGACGGGCGCACTCGCCGCAAGCTGGAACAACTCATGCTGATTGCCAATAAAGTCCGCTCCGGGGCCATCAAAGGCGAACGCCGCTCCACAAAGCGCGGCACATCCATCGAATTCGCGGACTATCGCAATTACACCAAGGGCGACGACATCCGCCGCCTGGACTGGAAGCTGTATGGGCGTACGGGGCGTCCGTACATTAAGCTATTCGAGGACGAGGAAGACCTCGCGGTTCATGTCATCCTAGATACGTCCAAGAGCATGGACTTTCCGCGTGAGACAGAAGACCCTGACACGCACAAGTTTACCTACGCCCGCCGTCTCATGGCCGGGTTTGCGACGATCTCACTGGCCAGTAACGACCGCCTGCTGCTCACCGCCGCCAGCGGCGACGGCGTAAAAACGTTCGGGCCGTATCGCGGACGAGGCTACAGCGCGAAGATGTTCCAGTTTGTGGGCCAGTTGGAAACCAACGGCGCAATTGACCTGAACGCTGTGCTGACCGACTACGTCAAACGCGAGCGGCGAGCAGGCTTAGCAGTTGTTCTGACGGATATGTTTCATCCCGACGGCTACATTGATGGTGTAAAGGCGCTGGTGGGGCGCGGCTATGAGGTGGCCGTCCTGCACACCCTCTCTCCAGAAGAGGTGGAACCGCCGCTGGCGGGTGACCTGCGCTTAGTTGATGTGGAAACAGGCCTGCCCCAAGAAGTGACCATCGACGGTGGGATGCGTGACATCTACGTCAAACGCATTAACGAGTGGCAAAACGGCATTGCGGTTGAGCTGCGGCGGCGCGGTGTACATTACCTGCCCATCCGCACAGACACCCCCTTTGAGAAAATTATCATGTCCGAAATGCGCGGCCTGGGCATCGTGCGTTAGCTTTGCAGCTTGATGCCCTTCGCCGTCAAGCGTTCTTCAACCAGGGCCAGCAGGCGCGGCTTGAGGTGAGCGCCCTGCTTAAACTCAGCCTTGGCCGCAATCGTCAGTTCGGTATGCGCGCCTACCGTGCCATTTTCTGCAATGACCTTCCACGGTTCCAGCAGGCCAGGGAGTTCGGTCACGGCTTCCTGACCTAATGCCTCCAAAAAATCGACTGTGGAGCGCAGTTGCGACGATGGCACCTGAATTTGCACTTTGACAGGGGTATAGCGCCCTCGGCTGAAGTTGCGCACCGTGCGAATTTCACCGTTGGGAATGATGTACTCCTCGCCGTCCATACCGCGCAGCGTCACCGTTCGCAGCGTTATTTCCTCAACGACACCTTCAACATCGAAGATTTCTACCTTCTCGCCAATATCGAATTCGTCCTCAATGATGAACAGAATGCCCGTCATGTAATCGCCAATGAACGGCTTGGCTGCAAAGCCAAAGCCCGCCCCAAACAACCCAATCATCCAGATGAGCGAATCGCGCCCCACAAACGCGGCAATCGCCGTCAGCAAGGCAACAAAAAACGCCACAAACGAAATCATGCCCGCGATCAGTGAAATCAACGTGCGGCGGCGGGCGTCACGCTGTTCTGCTGTGCGCCGCCGTGAGCGTGTCAACTGGCCAATGGGCACCAACCAGCCCGCAAGCGGTTTGGCAATCCAGTAGATGCCGAAGGCCACGACAAAAGGCACTGCAACCGGCAAAATGTAGAACAATAGGATTGTGCGAATTGCATCCCACATAGTGAGCATCCTGCTAGGTAGCCTTTCTGCTCAATCTTCCCACCACCCAGTCAATTGTCAGTGCCGCCGTGATCGTCATAAAGGGCGTTAGCACCGCCCGCTCTCTGCCAACCATCCCGGCATTTTTGACCAGCAGCGTGCCGACCGTGAAGTAACCCGCAATCAGCAGCACACACCAGAACAAGCGCCAGCGTCGCTGCCATGCGGCAAGCCACAGCCCTGCAACCGCACTAACGAACAAGACCCAGTTATATGCAACCACCCCGTACAGCCACACGGGTGGGTCTCCGCTGCGCAAGAAGGGCGGGTCAAGCGCATACATACGGACGAACCCGACCGGGTATGTCGCAATGGTGACCAGCGGGTATTCTGCGAAGATTTCCCTAGAAACTGTAAATAGCGCGCTTTGCACATCAGCGGGAGCGGCATGATAGCCCCAGCGGGTATCTGGCGTGGCCTGGGTTGGGTCGTTGCCAATTTTTTCCTCTACCCGGTAGGTGATGTTCATGTAAACCGTCTCGATGTCGTCTCCACTGCCAATGCGCTCCACCGATGCAGCCCGGTAGAACGCCATCGTAAACCCGCTGACCGTAGAAAAGGAGTAATTCCCGAACACCAGACCGTTATGCAGCGTCCAGGCACCAATTCCCACAAAGCTGATCGCAGCAAATGCGGCGATTGCGCGCCACTGCTGTCGGGCAATCACTAGCAGCCACACTGCCAGTCCTGTCCAAATCAGATAGACCTCCGGGCGGGTAAACGCCGCGATTACCAACGCAATCCCGGCAGCGATGCCATACAGTATGCTGTGCTGCGCACCGGGAATCATGAGCAGCAGCAGCACCATCAGTAGCGCAAAAAAGTTACCCAACGCTATCGAATCCAGGAGCGCGGCCCCGTAGGCAATGGCCACAAAGTCAATGGCGTAAAGCGCTGCGGCCACCAAGGCAAGCTGCTCTCTCAAGCCCAATCGCCGTGCGATTAGGTACGTCAGCGGGGTAATCAATCCCCCAACCATCGCGTTAAACACCAGAACGGCTAACGGGTTATTGCCCAACGCAACGATCACGAGCGAAAACAAGGGCGGACGCACCAAAAACAAACTGTTGGTGAAGTCCCTCTCTTCTAGCCAGTGTTCAGCGCCATCCTCGTAGAGCGGGTAGTCACCAAAATCGACCAGTAACGGGTCGCTCAGGTAGCGGCTAACGCCCCAACCCAGGCGTAGCCCAATCGCCAGCACGGTTAGCATGATAAGAATATGCCTGCTTGTTAGGTTACGCATAGGCGGAGACGCCCGTCCTCCTTGATCCAATTGCCCGTCATTTTCCCACAGGATGGTTCAATTGGGTACGGGAGCCGGGCAGACCGGGCCAGTTTTCGGTAATTACACTTGTTGCGATATTGCAGATGCGTTTTTGTGCTTCCCCAATATGTGCTATACATAGGTATCCGTATAAATATGAATCGACATTTATTCGTTTAGACAGGGAGGAGCGTTTCTTGACTTTCTTAACTTTGAGGACTCGGTGGTTCGGCAGGCTGCTTATGTTGGCTTTGTTGCTTCCATTCTCGACGCTGGTTCAGGCACAGGGCGCACTGACGTATGGTAGTGTCATCACGGCAGAGGTTAATGCCCAAGCCCCCATTGCTATCTATCCCTTTACTGGGACGGAAGGCGACCAGGTCACAGTGCGCGTCTTTGCAACCACGCCAGACGTGCAGCCGACAGTGTCTTTGTTTTCGCCCACACAGCAGCAGTTAGCCACCACCAGCGGCAGCCCATTTACCCCTGGCCTCGCGGAATTGAGCTACAGTCTGCCAGCAACGGGCGTGTACACCGTGTTTGTTTCTAGCGTCAACAACGCCCCTGGCGGTCTTGTCATCCGGTTAGATGGCGGCGAGCCGCCCCCACCTGTCGCCGTAGATGCTGAAGTGCCCGCAATGGGGAATCTTTCCGATGCTGAGGTTGTGCAAGTGTTCAACGTGCAGGCCAACCCAGACGCGCCCACCGTCGTTACCATCAGTACGAGTACCGCTGGTTTCGGCTATGCGGCTGCCCTACGTAATGACCAGGGCGCGCTTGTGTCGTTGTTCAACGGCAGCGATACATCGCCTGTCATCGCTACATTACCTGCTGGCCCAACAACCTACACCTTCGAGGTTAGACCGGCAGTACCCGGCTCGTCAGGGGACGTGGTGTTGAGCTTGGACGCAGCCGAAACCGCCCAGCCTGCAATTACCGCCACCGCTGACCCGGCTCAAGCTGTAGCGACCGCCACAACAGATGCAACGCCGCTGGACGCAACCGCAACGACAGACGCGACGGCTGCAACCGTGGCCCCAATCGTCACCACAGATTCAACGGCATGTACCGCAACGACAGTCAGCGCTACCAATGTGCGCACTGGCCCCAGCACAGACTACGACGTCATCCTGGCCCTGCAACCTGGCCAAACGCAGACCGTTATTGGCGTGAATGCGGCATCGGGTTGGTATGTCATCGCGCTGCAAGATGGCACGGAAGGCTGGGTCTTTGGCGACTTGTTGACCCTGAGCGGCCCCTGTGATGGCCTGACCGAAGTTGCTGCCCCATCACTGTTCGATGCAACCGCGACCGGTGTTGTGACTGAAGCGACGGCCATCGCAACCGCTTCGGTTGAGCCATCACCCACAACACCGATCGATCAACCCACGGCAACCCTGCCTGTGGATCAACCGACAGCGACGGACACCACCACCTTTACACCGACTGCGCCCGGTGAGCAGCCGACAACGGCATTCACGCCAACTGAGCCAGCTCAGCAGGCGACGGCGACCTTCACACCCAGCTATACCCCCACCACGCCCCCGGCACCACAGGTGGCACCGGAGGATGCACGGTTCAACAACCCGCTCGAAATCCCGCTGGATAACACCGTTTCGGTACTGGACTTCGTTTCCTATCCCGATGGCGACCGAGAAGACCGCGTTAGCTTCAGCGTGAGCGGCATGAACCCGAATGTTGCCATCACAGGCGGGCGGGCACGTTTGGTGATTAGCGCAAGCTGCTTTGGCGAAAACACCGATCAGGTTCAGTTCTTTACCGGTGGCCAAACCTACACCTGCGGCCAAACGCTTGTCGACCGCGAGGTTACGGCAGATTCTGATACAGGCAGTGTGGTCATTACGGCTGTCGGCGGCGAGGGGACTTACGTTCAGTGGGTACTAACGGGTACCGCAACCCGCGTGAATTAGCGCAAAACCCATTGGCGGCGCTCCATGCAGAGCGCCGCCACGAAAATCAGTTGATATGCGTTAAACCTGTGCGCGGTCATCTTCGTAGATGGCATCGTCCATGCGGCGGCGCAGGTCAACATCAATCCCCGTATCCGGGTCGGTCAGGCGGCGCTTACGCTTGGGCTTTTCAAACATCCCAGGCAAAAACGCGACGCGCTCCGGCCCGTAGATCAGATAAGCCCCGCCGATAATCAGCAGAATCGGTATTAAAGCGCTGCCAATGATGTTCACCCCACCAAACACAACAAGCTCAAAGAACAGCCCAAACCCGGCCAACATCGCAAGGCCGCTGCGGACGCTCGCTTCGCCCTTCTGCTGTAAGCCCTCGTTGCCGTTGCGCCGTCCGACTGCGGCCAAAGCCCCACCAATGAAAACCGGGTAAAGCGTCCACAAATACGCCCAGGATTCCCACTGACCCGATAGGTTCAGCAAGAACAAAATTGCGCCTGTGCCGCCCACAATCGCCCCCGGCACTGCCAGGCCGGGTTGTGCTTTGTTACCGCTGAAGGCTCCAAACAGCATCAGCGCGCCGGGTACCAATACCCACATGGGCCACAAAATGCTTGCCAGACTAAATCCCGTGAAACGCAGCACCAGCAGCAGCAAGCCCGCCGCAATCAAGCCCATCCCTGTGTAACTATAGCGTCTGTTCGTCATGTGTTTACTCCATACGTATGATGTCAATGTTTGATCGCAATACGCAGCAGCAGCGGCATAAGTTCCACATCAGGCAAGTACACATGCTTTTTTTGCACTCGCCGGGGTGCTGTATGGCAGATTTACATCCTCTCGATTACAGTTAACCGGAGCAAACAACGACAGAATCAACGTATGACCCAAACAAGCGATGTCATTATTATCGGTGGGGGACTGAGTGGCCTGTCTGCCGCCTACGAGTTAGAGCTGCACCCCATCTCCTACACCCTTATTGAGGTGAAGCCGCGCCTCGGTGGGAGCGTTATCACCACCAAGCAAAACGGCTTCGTCATGGATGGAGGGCCATTTGCTTTTCCCCGTGCAGATTGGTGGCCGACCCTACACGCCCTGAACCTATCCAACGCGCTGTTTGAACTGGACACACCCCACAAACGACAACTGGCAGCCTTCAATGACGGGACACAAACACTCACGGATGCCCTGGCAGTGCATCTGAGGCAAACGATCATCAAGCGCATGGCTGTGACCAGCATCGGCCTGGACGAAGACGCGGGCGGGTATCTCGTTTGTCTCGAAAACGGGCTGGCCCTACGTGCGCGTGGTGTCGTTGTCGCCGTGCCTGCCCGCTACGCAGAACGCATCTTCCGGACGTTGGCCCCAGCAGTCAGTGAGGCTCTTGCACCCTATCACTACGACCATGTGACGCGCATTGCCCTTGGTTACGCCGCTGATAACCGCCCCGAAAAGGTGCCCACCTCGCCACCCGATGTCATTTTTGCCACGCTCTACAACACCGCGCATCCTAGCCGTGTGCCTGAAGGTGGCCTATTGGTACAGGCAGGGGTGCGCGTGCCGTTAGTACGCACCACTCCCGACGCGCTCGTCAAAAACGTGACCGAAACAATGGGGTGGGGTCAGCCAGATGCAGTCTACGTGAATTACTGGCAGGAGGCCGACCCACTCACTGTGACCGGGCCAGCCGCACGCCTACGTGACTTGGATGACAAGCTGCCAGACGGCGTTGCTTTGGCGGGAGGCTGCTACAAACCACTCACTGTGCCCCAACGCGTAGAAGCCGCCCGCGATGCAGCCCGTCAGGTGGTTGCGACGCTGAACAGTTAAGGTAGAATAGCGTGCGTAAACTCCCAAAAACGCAGGTTGATGTTCAACATGGCAACCGTTTGTGAACTCACAGCAGACTTCGAGGAACCGCTGACCTTTCTCTACGAGATGTTCCGAGAGAATGTGCAAACGGCGGTTGGTTGGGGTACAAGCTGGGACATCATTCGTGAGGATACAATCAAACGGGCTGACGGTGCACACATTCGGCAGGTGTGGGGCTTTTCGGCTGCCTACGCCCGCGTAGACGGTTTGGGCGGCTATGTGAGCTTCTGGTTGCAGTACACTGAGCTAGACGGCATGACCGAGATTTCGGTAATCGTATCGTCGCCGTATGAAAAGCGCGAAAAGAACTCATCGCACTACCGCAGGGCGCATCAGGTGGCCCTGCGGCTGTTAGAGTTTTGTGTAGCGCCCTATGAGGAAATCCACCCCAGTGTGAATACTCTAAAGCGGATTGCGGACAGCGTGCGCGTAAGCCCCACCGAACACTCACCTACTTAGCGCGACACTTCGTAGTTTTCACCTTCAGACTGCGTTAAATCCACCACCACTTCCTGGCCGCCAAAGCCATCCACAATGTCGTGGGCGCGCACGGTGACGGTCGTCACATCTTCGGGGATTGTTAGCCCACTTTGGCTGCGGGTGAAGGGCTGCTCATTCTCGTGCGGGTGCAGCAGCAAACGCGTAAATGGGTCATCCGCGTTGCGCTTGACGACGGTGCCATCCGGCAGCACCACGTCCCAACCGTCGGCGTAGTCCTCCCAGCCGGTATCGGGGTGGCGCACGGTTACATTGAACATCCAGGTGTCACCGTTACGCACCGCACGGACGAACTCCACGTCGGCGTCAGCAGCAGTTTCGGGTGGGTTGGCTTCTGGCATCGTGACGCTGGCCTCTCCAAGGTCAAATAGTTGAGTGCAGCCGACCAGCACAACACCAGTCAGCACAAACGAAATCCATCGGATCATCAGGTTAGTTGCCCCCTAATGGAAAATCACTGTCATCAGGCGTTACGGTGGCACGCGGGCGCTGATTCGACGGCTCGTTGGTGGCGGTGCCCACAATACGTGTCGCGGTGGGGTCAGGTGTGGCGGTTCCAACGGCGTTGGCATCAACTTGTGTCGTAACGGTTGCGTTGGGCTGGCCGGCGTTGCTCGGTACAGTCGCTGCTATGGTGGGCGCACCGCCTCCACCAGTAGACGAGCCACCAGAACCGCTGTCATCACAGGCGGCAAGCAGGGCAAGCAACATCACACAAACAAATATTTGGCGCATCATCCGCTCCTCGCGTGTCATAACGCTACGCGCACATGGTAGCACAGGTTAGCCACGTTTGGGCTTGTAAGCCCGCCCTAACACCGTTTTACCCGTCTGCCCATTGACCAGCGCTGAGCGAATGTCGCCGTCCTTTTCGGTGATGGTTACCACCCACATGGGGAGAAGGAACAGTTCCATGTCCATGTGATCGACCTGAGCTGTAAGGGTGCGTTCAGTGTCCACACCGGCTACCCCCCCATACTGGCTGACGGCTTGCTTGCGAAAGACGCTGCGCGCATCCAGGGAAGCTTCCTCGAAGTCGATTTGATAAAGTTCAGCAGCGAACTTGGCCAGCAGCTTGGGTGTATAGGGAATCCGCTTGGAATAGTCATACGGGCTAAGCTGCATCAGGAGCTTCGCTGGTGGTGATTTCACGGCTGGAATGGCAATGTCTTGGCCGTGTGCGCCCGCCTCGCTCCGCTCCACCTGCGGCAAGCCGCCCCAATTCGCATCCCGCTTTTCGTCAACGATGAGTACCTTGCCGAACACATCAAACACCCAAAAGGGTAAAAATACCCCCTCCATCTGCATGTGATCGACACGATTCTCAATAAACCAGCCTTTGACTTGCTCGGTTTTGCTGTTGAGGCGGTGGTTGACCAGCTCTTGGGCATCTTTGCGCTTGATGTGGAACTTCAGGATGCCATCGGGTTGACGAAAGGCGTCGTGATTGTCCTGCACAATGACGTGATTCGAGTTGCAAAACGGGCACCGGGTGGACATTTTGCCGGGGGGCAGCACCCGCTCAGAGCCGCATTCGTCGCAATGCATCTTTCGTTCACCCACCTGCCAGCGGACGGCCTGACCGCGTTGTTTAATCAGGGCAACCATGAGCGAACGGCTTGCGTCAGCAGTGACGGCATGGGATGCGTCTGTGTCTTCGTAGCCGCAAAACGCACAGGTGACGGTACCGGTATCGGCAACAGTGAGCGCGCCCCGACACACCGGGCACAACAACGTGACGGTCTCAGCTTGCACCTCGGCTTCTGCCACGCGCACATTGTCCGCGTGTAAATTCCGCGAGCGCTCGGCTTCCTCCTCCGTCATCTCCCCGTTGAGGACCATCAACAGGCGCGTAACTTCGGCATTGTTGGGGCTGTGGGCAAGCACAACTTCCAGGTGATGGCGTTTTGTAGCTTCGTCTTCGCTCAGGCGGCCCAGCCACAAATGGGCGTCAATAAAATCGCGTTCCATGCCCAGCAGCTTGTGGCAGGTTTCGATGGCGGCCTCGCGTTGGCCCTGATGCAACTGCGCCCGCAAACTTCCGACCAGCGTGCGCATCCACGGGGTTTGCGGGCCGTCGTACATCAGGGCACCCAGTTGCCAACGCTGTTGCGGGCGGCTGGCCTTGGCACTCTCTTCCGTAGCAGTGGCTCCAGCAGTGTCGGCGTCATCATCCGGTGGCAAACTGCCATCCAAGAAGCGCCCACAATCGACGCATTGGAGCTTGCCGTACTTGTTGTCACCGTCCAACTTGCCCCCGCAAGCCTTACACTCAAATTTGAATGGCATTGTGTACCTGTCTGGCTGTTATCTCTATTCACAGACAATTATAAGCCATTTGAGGGCGTTATTGGGCGCAGCTCGCCAGCCGATACCCCCTACGTTGTGGGGGTTTACAGGCTGGCCCACCCTGGGAACGCCCACGCCAGCGCCTCTGGCAAAATGCTGCGGAAGGCCACCAGCCCATGACCGCTGCCCAACTCTACAAACTTATAGTCCGTGTCGGTGCGGTCAAGCAGAATATCGGCTAGGGCACGGTTAGGACGCAAGAAGCGCCCGTAGGTTTCATAGCGGCCCACGGTGTGGAAAATGCGCTGGGGCAGCAGCCGCGCTTCCTCGAATCGCTGCGGATAGGCCATCAGTTTTTCCTGGGCTGGCCCCTTGCCCAATGGCGGGGATAGCATCACCAACCCGTTGAACACTGCCGGGTTTTGCAAGGCGGCATCGGCAGCAGCAATGGCCCCGGCAGATGCCCCACCAATCCCCAGGGTGGACGAATCCAGACGATAGTGCGTTTGCAAAAATGGCAGCAGCTCGTTCAGGATGAACTCGTAATACGTCTCGCGCTGCACATAATCGCGGATGCGGTCTTGCTGACTGCCGCTTTGCATCATGGCAATCACAACCGGGGCCATGCGCCCGTGCTTAACGAGCGCATCGGCAATGTAGGGTAGCTGCAATGGCCCTACCGCCCACTGCCCATCCTGGAAGATTAGCAGCGGGTATACCAGGCCACTCTCGCGGTAGTTCGGCGGGGTATGAACCCAAACCTTACGCCCTGCGACACCCATCACCTGGCTGTCAATGCGATGTTCAACCGTGCTGCCCCGCGTTACATCCGGCATTTGCGCCCAATCTGGGAAGGGACGGGCTTCCGGCATCCGCAGCACCGAAACATCCATTCGGGCTGTTTGCATACCCGCCGGGTTGAGCGGGTCGGGCTTCCAGTATTGTTGAATTCGCTGCGATATTCTTGCCGGGTCGTCAGCCGCCAGTGGCGTCATCGGGTCATCTACGGCCAGCAAGTAGTCTAATAGGTCGTCACTCTCAAATGGATACGTCAGGAAGAACAAATTCGTGCCTTCTAGCCGCTCCATCGGGGCAAACGGCGGGTCAGCTTTGATCGTATCCAGATTGAGCGCGACCTGCTCAGCACCCGGCTTGGCATAGACAAAGGTTGCACGGTTGTGTTCAACCCAGGGGAAGCTCTGGCGCTCCGCCAGCAGCGCATCAACAAGGGCCTGCCGCTCCTCGACTGGGGCCGCCTCTGCTTCTGTAATAAACCGCTCAAAACTTTCCCATCCGGGCATGGTGACGTCTCCTAGTTTGTCGTGGCTTCGCGCATGTTTGCGCCTATTATAGCGTGCCTACGCGCAACTGGCCTTAGCCGATGTGGTTAGGAATGTGGTTGCACGCAGCCCAAGCCAGTAGCATAATACGCGCAGCTATCCCAATTGTGATTGTGAAACTGAGGAGAACAGCGCGTGATGGTTCGCGTTTATGTGTTACTCTTGCTGGCAGCCAGCCTCACGGCGGCGTGCGGCAGTGCCCCCGCTGATGCTGAGTCTGGCAGCCAATCGAGCGGCCAGGCGCTACAGCCTACTGCCGCCCAACTCGAAGCCGTTGCCGTCAACGACGAGGTAGACAGCGACCCAGCCCCCGACGGCGTGATTGCAACAGTCAACGGGGTTGCCATAACCACAGCAGCCTACAACCAGATGTTAACCCGGCGCAGTGCCGACGTTGAAGTTGCTAACCAGGATGCCCTGGAGAACTTTGTGTTGACGACGCTCATCAACCAGGAGTTGACCGTGCAAGCTGCTGGCCGCATGGAGATCACCGTGACCGACGCCGAAGTTGATGCTGAAATCGTTGAACTCAAAGCCTTGATTGGCGATGACGAGACCGCGTGGCAAAACTGGCTCGAACAGAACCAGTACACCGAGGCCGAATTTCGTGAGGAATTGCAAGTACAGTTGCTTACGGTGAAAGTGCGTGACATCGTTGTTGGCGACGCTCCCCTACAAACCACACAGCAGGTTCATGCCCGCCACATCCTCGTAGACACCGAAGCACAGGCCAGCGAAGTCCGTGAGCGGCTTGGGAGTGGGGAGAGCTTTGTTGACCTCGCTGCCGAATATTCAAAAGATGTGACCACACGTAATGAGGGCGGTGACCTGGGCTGGTTTGCTCAGGAAGAACTGCTGGAACCCCTCGTGGCCGAAGTTGCCTTTTCCCAACAGCCGGGTGATATTTCTGAACCAGTTGCTACACGCCTGGGGTATCACATTATTGAGACGCTGGCCTTTGACGACTTGCCGCTGCAACCGGAAAAGCAGGCCCTTGTTGCACAGAGCATCTTCGACGAGTGGCTTTCCACGCAGAACGACAGTGCCATCATCGAAGTTTATCGTTAATCTAGCGGCCTAAGGAGCGGGTATGTCGGGACGATCGTATACAATCTTTGCAGCAGTGATGTTCATCGCAGCAGCGGTAATCATTGGCGGGGGAATTTACCTGCTCGTGACGGCTGATCGACCTGCTGCTGAGCAGCGTGCTGCCTTGCCAACGGTGATTACCGTCCCGACGCGCACACCGACCCGCACGGCTACCCCCTTGCCGCCAACACGCATCACACCGCCAACGCTGCCCCCCACGTTTACACCGACCTTTACCGACACCGTCACACCGTCGATTACGCCCACCAGCACTTTCACGCCCAGCATCACCCCAACCATTACAGAAACGTCATCCGTGACGTTCACGCCTGCCCAAACGGATACCGACACCCCGACAGCGACACCCACCGCAACCAATACATCCAGCTTGCCTACACCCACCCGCACGGCGACCCGTTCCCCGTTCCCGTTTGACCTGCGCGGCGGTGAGGTGATTTTCACTCAGAATACGTACAACGCAGCCGGCTGTGCCTATCAGGGGATTGGCGGGCAAGTGCTGGACGCACAGGGCGTCGGCATTAACGACGGCGTGCGCGTCGTTGTAATTGTTGAGAACCAACGCCCACGTGGGGCATTGGCAGGGGACAACTCCGTCTACGGTTCACGGGGCGGCTACGAGATCGGTTTAGGAACCCGGCCAACAGGGGCCACCTATTTTGTGGAATTGCGGACGGAAGAAACGGATACCCCAATTTCGCCGCTGATCGCGCTCACCTTCCCGTCTGACTGCACGCAAAACGTGGCCCTGCTCACCTGGATTCAGACGCGCCCGTTCTAGCGAATCACAATGGTTGTCGGCGTCGGCGCTACGTCGAAGGGAACCGCCTGAAACGCGTCGTTGAACGTGGTTGTAGCCAAGATGTTCGGGTCAATCTGGAACGCGTCTACAGGGACGGTTGGCACGAGAATACCTGGGTCAAGCACTTCGGGTGTGGTGCTGTCTCCTCGCCCGACTTCTTCGGTATCCACTACTTCTGGCGTGAACACGGGCTGCGGATCATCTGTCGTCACGGGCACCGGCTCAACAACGGGGGTGATTGAAACAGGCGTGACAACGGGCGCGGGCGTCGTGGCGGCGGGTGGGGCACTTTGCACAACCTGGCACTCGGCATCACCTGGGTCTTGCGGAATCGTCAGCACCTGCCCAACGCTGATCACATTGCGGTCTGTGATGCTGTTGGCAGCCACTATCGCTTCGATGCAGGTGTTGTTAGCTTCAGCAATCCGAAACAGATTATCCCCTGCCTGTACGGTGTAAGTGATCGTTGTAGGAGCCGGGTCATTTTCTAAACGGTCAAAGGCAGCATTAACCGGGCCAACTAGCGCGAGTTCATCTGCCTTGGCAGGGCGCGGCGCGTTGATGGTTGTCACGTTGGCCACACTGTTCAACTGCACATCAACCGACTGGTTAACGCCAACCACCGTACCCGTTACCGGGATGCCCAAACTGCCCTCGTGCGTGGTAATGGTCAGCGTGCTGTTCTGGTTATCCACAAGTGTAATCATTGACCCCAGCGTGACATCCATGCCATTGATTGTCAGATTCACGGTTACGTCTTCGGGGCTGCGAACGGCTAACGTCGATGGTGCGTCGTTACAATCGGCAGGGCCAACACCAGCGCTAAAGTAAAACGCCTGCATCGGGTCACGATCCGTGCGGCCCGTTGCGCCGTCAACAACCTGTACCTGACCGAGCAGCAAAAATACCACTGCCTGGCCGGGCAGCGTTTCTGGCACATCCGCTTGCAGGTTCATCACAGCGATGCCCCATTCATTTAGGTCGGTATTGAGCGGTGACGATTCCAATTGCTCAATGAACAGCACATCCACCACATCAGCAGGCGCGTCGAACGTCGGAACCGTTTCAGTTTCGGCTTCACGAAGCTGTGACTGTACGGTCGTGTGGCCATAGCACACTTGATTGCGGGTGAGTTCACTGCAAGCCTCATCCATCATATCCAACGCAGTTTCGACCAGTGGGGCGCACGTTGCCACCTGTGCAGCGACAACCGTAACAGAAAGGAGCAGCGGAACAGCAACAAGAACAATTTGGCGGAGCTTCATGATAAAGTTTCTCCTCACATTGGTTTTAATATGTATTGAAATATGAATTTCACAAACACGCTCGGCATCCGGCATAAAATCGGCGTATAAAAGCGTTAGAGTTCGGTCTAGAATGCGTGTATGATCTACGCAGAAGTCGCCATCAACGTCCCCATCCAATCAACATTTCACTACCATGTGCCGGATGGCCTTGCTACCGCCATCACAGCGGGCCACATGGTGCAGGTTGCCTTCCGCACCAAAGCCGAACACGGTATCGTCGTCGGGCTGAGTGAAACGCGCCCCGCTGACCTGCCCGACAACGTACAAACCAAGCCAATCGACGCGATACTTCATCCGCAGCCTGTGGTCAGCCCACAGCAGTTAACACTCGCAACGTGGGTGGCACAGCGCTATCTCGCGTCGGTTGCATCGGCGCTATGGTTGATGCTGCCGCCGGGGTTCACGGGCGGGCGAGACATCCTCGTGACGCTGGCTGACCCACGTGCAGCCGCGTACAACATGTTCGAACACCGCGTCATTAGCCTGCTCAACCGACGCGGGCCACTGCGCGGCGCTCAGATTAGCAACGCCCTCGCCGGCGAGAAAAAAGCCGACTGGCAACAAACCGTTGATGAACTCGAAAATCGTGGCGTCGTGACTGTTGCGCAAGTGCTGCGCCCCCCGCGCATCCGACCGCGCAACGTGCGGACCGCACTACTGGCCATCAATCCCGAAGAAATCGAAGCTGTTGGGCCGTCCCTGGGCAAGCGCAACCGCCGTGCAGACTTACTGGAAGCGCTTGCGGGTATGGCAAACGGCCCGCACGACCTCAAAGAGACGGCAGCCCTGCTTGGCACCAGCAAGGGCACCCTCAGCAAAATGGCCGACGATGGCCTCGTTACTATCGACAATGACACAATCGCGCTGGCAATGCCTGCGGACGCAGTAGACGACAAACTCATCGAACTGCGTAAAGCAGAGCCGCAAATCCGGGCGCTGCGTGTGCTATCGCGAGAAAACGTGCCCATAGAAGTGAGTTGGGTCTACGCGCAAACGGGCCTCGATGCGAAAGACCTCAAACAACTCGAAGAAGCGGGCCTAGTGCTGCTGGGTGAGGAAACTGATTGGCGCGACACGATGACCGACCGCCAATTCAGCCCAAACAAACCGCCTCTCCTCACAGGCGACCAGCAACAAGCACTCCAGCCGATTGCCGACGCGATCACGAACGGCAAGCAGGAGGCATTTTTGCTGCACGGCGTGACGGGTAGCGGTAAGACGGAAATCTACCTGCAAGCGATTCAGCATGTGCTGGATGCAGGCAAAACCGCGCTGTTCCTTGTGCCAGAAATCGCCCTGACCCCGCAAACAGCCAGCCGCGTTGCCGGACGCTTCCCCAATCGGGTGACGGTACTGCACAGTGGCCTCAGCGACGGTGAACGCTACGATGCATGGCGTCGGGCGCGTGAGGGGCTGGTGCAAGTGGTCGTTGGCGCGCGGAGTGCGTTGTTTGCCCCGCTTGATAACATTGGCGTGATTGTGCTGGACGAGGAACACGATCACAGCTACAAGCAATCCCCAAATGCCGACCTGCCGCCGTTTCGTAGTTCCCCGCACTACGACGCGCGCGCCGTTGCCGCTGAGCTGGCGAAACTGCACAATGCTGTCGTGATTTATGGCAGCGCCACCCCGGATGTTGCGTCGCGCTATGCCGCACATCAAGGTTACCTGACTTACCTGAACTTGCCTGACCGCATTCTCGCCCATCGTGAGCAGGTTCAGCAGCAGCGCGAACGTGTCGGTGTGCGGTTGCCACTGGAAAGCGAAAACCGTGAGGTGGTATCTCACGATTTGCCGCCCGTCGAAGTGGTGGACATGCGCGCTGAACTCAAGGACGGCAACACGAGCATCTTCAGCTATGCGCTGCAAGACGCTATCCGCGAAACGCTCATGCGCGGGGAGCAGGCGATTTTGTTTTTGAATCGGCGTGGGAAAAGCACCTACGTCTTTTGCCGGGACTGCGGCTATGTGGCGACCTGCCCCAACTGCGATACCCCGCTCATCTATCATCACGACGCGGTGATGCGCTGCCACCGTTGCGGCCACTTTGAAGGCCACCCCAAGCAGTGCCCGTCGTGTAGTTCCAGGCGCATCAAGTACTTTGGGGCGGGCACACAGCAAGTAGAAGACGCGCTCAAAGCGACGTTCCCCAGCGCACGCGTGATTCGCTGGGACGCGGACACCGCTACTGAAGCCGCCAGCCACGAAATTTACCTGCGCCACTTCATGGATCGCGAGGCGGACATTATGGTGGGCACGCAGATGATCGCCAAGGGGCTTGACCTGCCGCTTGTAACAACCGTTGGCATCGTCAGTGCAGACACTGCCCTTAACTTGCCAGACTTCCGCGCCGGGGAGCGCACCTTCCAACTGCTGACGCAGGTCGCAGGCCGTGCCGGACGCAGCTTACTTGGGGGGCAGGTGGTGCTGCAAACCTACCAGCCCGATCACTATGCCATCGCTGCCGCTGCTGACCACGACTACCACACCTTCTATACCCATGAACTCAACCACCGCCGCGAGTTGGGTTACCCCCCCTTCCGGCGTATGGTGCGCGTGCTGTTTCGCTACTCAAAGGCATCCCAGGCCCAGTTTGAAGCCGAAGCCACCGCAGACCGCATCCGCCAACGCATCACGGAGTTGGGTATGACGGGCACCGAACTCATTGGGCCAGCACCGTGTTTCTTTACCAAAGTGGGCGGTTACTTCCGGTGGCATGTGCTGCTGCGCGGCCCCGACCCTGCCGAAGCATTACGCGGACTGACCTTCGAGAAGAACTGGTATGTGGATGTCGATCCGGTAGACGTGCTGTAGCAGGACGTTCGGGTCACTTTGCTGGAATGCGGGTGACCGTTTACAATACGCTCATGTTGTAGCAGCCATCGCCATTGAAGGGGCATCGTCGCCATGCGGAAATATGTACTGTGGGTCAGTCTGGTTATCGCCGCCGCCATAAGCATTACCAGCGTGCAAGCGCAGGCCCAAATCCGAATCGTCGTGAATCGCGATTTCGTTAACCTGCGGCTGGTGCCAGCACTCGGAGCGACCGTCGTTGGCACAGCTAATGCCGGAACGACCTTCACTGCCGACGCCCGCACCGCAGACAACGCATGGCTGCGCATCAGTTTCGGTGGCAGTGAAGCCTGGATTAGTACCGTCGTCATCACGGTTTTAGACGGGGACGCCGCTGCCCTACCCGTGCGTGATCCTCGTACGATCCCGTTTGGCGGGCCAGACGCCCCCCGAGCTGGCTTCACCGACCAGACCAGTGACATCGTCGGGCGCTTGACGGATACGGGCGTGCGCATCCGTACCGGGCCAAGTGTGGCCTACCGCGAACTGGCCAATGCGCCGCGCTTTACCGCTTTGCCTCTACTAGGCCGCACGGCAGATAGCCAGTGGGTACAGGTCAACTTTGACGGAGTACTGGGCTGGGCCAGGGCGGAGTTCTTCGAGATTCTTGGTGGGCGCACAATCGTGGAACTGCCTGTGGGCGGTATTGTAGCCAGTTCGCCGCCGCTGGAAGACACCGACCAGAACGACCTATTCGGCATTTTGCGCCTAATGCGTGAACGGCTTGATTTTGCTCAGGTGGCGCTAGACCGTCAGCGCCAGGTGTGGACGGATGCCGCCCTGGGCGTAGCACCGCCGTGTGGCGGCTACCCCGCTCGCCCATCCGATTTCAACATTCCGCCGGACTTGCTGCGACGCTATTTTACGACCCTGAATCCGCTCATCAACGATTTCAACGAAGCCGCAGCCAACATCCGGGCGGCGATTGACCTGCAAATCGAAATCTGCGAGGAACCGGGGGCGGCAACCGTCCTGCTGAGTACACCTGTGGTAACGGGTGGCCTGGAACTGGTTAACGACGCCGATGTGCAAGTGGCTAGCCTACGCCGCCGCCTGGACGAGTTGATCCCAGAGATTGGGCCAGACGACTGTGTGTTCGAGTTTGCAGGCCGCGTGGATGTGCTGCCCGCACCGCCCCAGAGTAATATTATTCAGGACGAGTTTGACCCGGACGACCTCGCCATTGGCTATTGCTTCGACGCCTCACCCATCAACCTGGGCTATCTGGAATTTGTACGGGAGCCGAGCAACTATAACGTTGTCCTGGCCATTTCTCCGCTGGAAAACCCCACAGACTTTATTGTCTCGGATTCGTCAGGCCCATCCAGTTCACAAACGACCATCACCCTGGCCGACATCGAATTCCCGTTTGAGGGCCGTTATTTGCTTGTGATTGCAGCGGAAGTACCTGACGGTGGCGTTCCAGACGGCCAATATGCGTTTGTCTTCCTGGATGTGGCTTTGGCCCGCCCATCTGGACAGTTACTTTCCTTCGATGAGAACGGCAACGTCGTGCGTAACATCGTTGCCTTACAACTCGCGGATGGAACGGTAACAGGTGGGCAGGTTGTTGACGATACTGTTGCAGGGTCAACTGCCACCAATGTTACTGCGGCTGCTGTCAACGTTTACGTTGACCCCAACACCGCTTCGGGCATCGTCGGCCAACTCCTTCCCGGCCAATCCGCGCCAGTTTCAGGTGCTGTGGACGGGTTTGTGTTTATTCAGCTTACGGCATCGGTTGGGGGTTGGGTGGAAGAGCAAAGTGTGAGTGTTGTAAGCAACCAGAGCGTAGCCGCAGACGGCAGCGTCGCTTGTCCTGGCGTCTTCCTGACGTGTAACGACCTCATCTCCTGCTCCGAGGTGCAAGCCTGTGTGAACGCTGGCAGCACACTCCTCGACCCCAACGGCAACGGCATCGCCTGTGACGCCAACGAGGGCAATCCACCGCTGGGATGCACCGTCGCGGCACCGCTGCCATAACCAAGTTGAGGGGCACTATCCGGTGCCGCCAGCTTTATTGGCCTAAAACTCCCTGAAGGATGTCGTTGGCGCTGTCAAAGGACTGATCCGCTGTTGTGGTAATGGTCAAGCCCGCTGGTGCCGCGCCCAGCACCGTTGTGGGGCCGGCTGCACATGCCATCTGAAACTCATTCCAGCCATCACGAAGCACTTGTAACCCGGCATTGACCTGTTCGGTTGCCTGACGAAGTTCGGGGGAAAACTCAGCCGCCGCATCAGGCAAATTGTAATCACCAGGGATGTCCGCAGTGGGGTTGTCACAGCCGTCTATGTCGCCGTCATTGGCCAGGGCATCCTGCCAATACTGGTTGAGCAGTTGCGCCGGACTGCGACCGCCGCCGTTCGCTTCGTCAATGATGCCACTGAGTTCAGCCGCATAACGGCGTAGGTCGGGCGTTTCGGTCGCGGTTGCTGTTGGCGGCGCGTCCGTTGCAGGCGGCGGTATTTCCGTGGGGATGACCAGTGCTTGTTCTAACGTTGCCTCCCAGCCTGAGGACTGCTCTTCAAAAGCTGTCACATCGTCCAAGTAGTCTTGCGCCGTTCCAGCTTCAACCGCTTCTCCAGGGCAAGCCGTTTGATCGATGAACGCGTTGGCCTCATTAAACGCCTCTAGGCTTACGTTCAGTTCAGCATAAAGTTGCCCAACTGCTGGAAAGCTCTCTTGATTGGCCCGTGAAAGCTGCAATGGCGACAGCGTCAGGTTATAGAATAGTCGGCAGTCATCTGGCGAAATGACGCCGCCGTTGGCCGCGAGTGGTGCCAGTTGGGTGCGCAGCGTACCTGCATTGGCCGTCATCGTCACAATTTGACGGCGGGCATTGGCCACCAAAATGTTAATATCCTGGTCGGGCACGTCAGCCACGGCAGCGTCGGGGGCAATCGTTTGGGGGCGCTCCGGCACCAGGCTCGCTATATCGAACCCGGCAATTTCCCCGTCGCCAAGTAGGAAGAAAATCGCGCCATTGGCCAGCAGCAGCACCACCAGGGCAATGCCAAGCAGCAATTGAATGCGCCCCAGCAAACGCGGCGAGTAGCGCGCCCGCTTGCCAATGCGCCCGCTGGAAAGCACCGTTGATAGTGAATCCAGAGCGGCGTCCTGGCGCTCCTCATCGTCCGACTCGACAGCATCTTTAAACGCCGCAAACATCCCCAGCGAGTATTTGGCGTTTTTGCGCACAATCGGGTCTGGGTCGTTTTCAGCCAGTTCAATCAGCCGCTCGATGGTCTCTGCTGCGCCTAACTCACCGACCATCATCGCGCCTTTGCGCCGCTTTTCCACGTTCTTCGTGCGCAGGTATTTGGTATAGCCTTTGACGTACTTGGTGTACTTGGGAGAGATTTTGACCATTCGCTACTGTATCCCGTGTGATTCGTCGTTCGCTTCGGTGTCTATTATGCCTATCTCAGCCAATAGTGCGAGTGAATCCGGCCAATGTGCGACCGACATGAGGCGATTTAAGCCGATTGAGTCGCCAACCTGTTAAAACTGCGTTTGCCGAATCGGGTTCAGACACCTATTATTGGGGGTAATCGAAGTCCGATGAGCAACGCGTTTGCGAGGAGTTTCACTGTTGTCTACCTGGATGGTCGTAGAGGATGAACCGGATATTTACGAGGTTTTGCTCGCCATGTTCGAAATGTGGGGCATAGACGGGGTCGCCTTTGTGGATGGGGAAGAAGCATCGGCCTGGTTGGAAGACGTGGATAGTGGCCGCTACCAGGGCGAAATGCCCGAACTGGCCCTGCTAGACATCCGCCTGCCTGGGAAAATCAGCGGGCCAATGGTTGGTGAGCGCATCCGCAAAAGCAAAGACCTGGGCGACATCGCGATTGTGATGAGTACCGCCTACAAGCTGACGCCCGCCGAAGAGCAAGAAGTTATGAAGCAGGCCGGGGCCGACAAGTTGATGTACAAGCCTATGCCCCGCTTCGATGAACTCCAACGCATTTTAGAGGCGGTCATCGCTCAACGCAGAGCAAAAGTTTCGCAGGGCAACACGCAACCAGATTAGAAGACAACCATGTTCAATACTGCACCCTCTCGCTCCCTTACCCGCCGCTCACGCAACTTGCTGCTGTACGGCTTTATCAGCGGTTCCGTCGGCGTATTTTTCATTGCCTTGGGCCTGTTTTTGCGGTTTGTGCCCACGTTCTTTGGTGAAGCAACCAGTCCCGGTCGCTTTCAGCGTGGGCTGGGCCAGTTTATTTTGATCGTTGGCATTTTGGCTGTCATCGCTGGCATCCTATTGGCCATTCGTGCCCTCACGCGCCGCCGCGAAAACGACCTGGCCTACGTCACAGGCCGTCACATGAGCCAGTTTTTTGACGAGCGCTACCACTTCATTCGCAACATCAACCGGCCTCAACTGGGTTACATTGATGCCGTCCTGGTTGGCCCACCGGGTATCCTTGTCTTTCGCATATTGGAACGCGCTGGCGACCTGCTCAACGAAAAAGACGGCTGGGTTCGCAAAGATCGCAATAACCGCTGGGTCCCTATGCGCGTCAATCCGACGAAGGAAGCTCAGGTAGACGTAAAAGCGGTGCGCGAATTCCTGGTCAAAAACAAAGTCAGTGAGTTAGATGTGTATGGGGTGGTCGTGTTTATCAACGACCCGAACGAACTCCGTGTGCAACTGCGCCAGCCCGTGGTACCCGTCGCCCACCTGACCGTCTTGCTGGATGTGTTGAAGGAATACTACCTCACCAGTGAGCGCATGAAACCGAAAGCGGTTCAACGCGTAACCCGTCTGCTTTTGGGCGACCTGTAATGCCAACGGAGTTCCTGCTGGCACCCGTGGGGGCTGGCAAAACCGAACAGGCACTTGCGCGCATTATTGACGTGACTGGCCACAAGCCGTTCGCCCGTGTGTGGGTGCTGCTGGCTAGCGAACGCCAGATTAGCGAATTCCGCAATCGCTTGATCCAGTATGTGGGTGAGCGGCAGGTCATTTTCAACGTGGAATTCTTCACGTTCTATGACCTGTACAACCGCATTTTGGAAGCATCGGGCCAGCCCACACGTCAACTGGGGGAAGCCGCCCGCCTGCGGCTGCTGCGTGTGCTGGCCTCGCAGCTTTACGACGACGGCAAACTCGCCGTTTACGGCAGCATCGCCCAAAAACCGGGCTTTATTCGCATGATCGCGGATTTCATCTACGAACTGAAGCAGGGCATCATCACGCCAGAGGATTTTGCAGACGCTACTGCCCGCCAATTTGCTGATCGCCTCAAGGACGTAGAGCTGGCCCGCATTTATGCGGCTTACCAGGAGCGCCTGCTTCGGCATAACATTGTAGACCGAGAGGGACAGGGCTGGCTGGCCCTTGCTCAGCTCGAAAATGCCAAGCACCTGCACCGCGATGTTGACCTGGTTGTGGTGGATGGCTACGACCAGTTTACCAAGTTGCAGGCGGGCCTCGTCGCGCAAATGGCCGAGCGTGTTGGTGAAACGCTGGTCACGCTGACCGTTGTGCCACAGCGCGAGGCCACAGTTGGCAGGCGCTTTCGGGATGCCCTAGCTGCCCTCCAGCGTGCGTATACCGAGCGCGGCATGAATTACACGGAACGCCGCCTGACCGAACAGGTGGAACAGCGCCATGCCGATTTGCAGCATCTCGCCGCGTCTATTTTTCAGCTACGTAGTGCGCCTAGCCCGCTAAGCGGCGGCGTCCATTTTTTGGCTGTGCCCGATGTCGTTACCGAGACGGCAACCGTGCTGCGTAACGTC
Source organism: uncultured bacterium (assembly GCA_963922445.1). GTDB lineage: Bacteria > Chloroflexota > Anaerolineae > Aggregatilineales > Phototrophicaceae > DAOTTY01. The sequence goes on along the minus strand of CAWUJQ010000004.1, from coordinate 38,210 downwards.
AAGCGGCTGCTTTTGCCAGACGCGAACGGCCACGTTAGCAATCGACCAGACGACGTGTTGATCGTACTGCGCGACTACGAGCGCTATCACACCCACATCCGTGACCTTGGGCGCGCCTACGGCCTGCCGATGGCCCTACACCTGGGCGAACCCCTTGCCCAAACCCCGCCCATCCTTGCGCTGGTGGAACTTATTACCCTGCACGACACCACCGTCTATGTGACTGACTTTCTCACACGCCCGCTGCTGAACACCCTGCGCTCACCGTATTTCAGAATCGACGGGTTAGACCGTGAGGCCGTGCAGCACCTTGACCGCATTAGCCGTGAATTTGCTGTCGTTGGGGGTCGTGACGCGTGGCTTGAAGCTGTAGAGCGGGCAGCGCTGGCCAGGGCAGCCGCCGAGGATGACGACAAGCCCGTTACCCTGCTCATTGACCCCGAAACGAGTGCCAATCTACACACCGCCCTGTCTGCATTTTTTGATGCGGTGACGCCGCCGCCTGATGCAACTATTACAGCCTACATTGAGTGGATAGAAGGTCTTATCGGCCAGGACCCGCTCGGCAATCCAGACGACATCAATGCAGACCCGACAACCAGCACGCTAGACATGGTCAAGAGTGTGCGCTGGGGTGCCCCCAAACACATTATTGCCCGCGATGTCGCCGCACTGGCTGAGTTCAAGCGGGTGTTACAAATGCTGCTGGGCGCACAGGAGTTGCTCGATACGCTTGAGTCCGTTGGTGATGAGATGACCTGGGGCAACTTTCTGGCAGACTTGCGCACAGCCATCGCTCGTACATCTATCGAGAGTGCGCCACCACGCCAGGGTCGTGTCCTCGTCACAACCGCGACCGATGCCCGCGGCCTGCCGCACAAGCACGTTTTTGTACTGGGACTATCAGAAGGGCTGTTCCCGCTACGCTTGCCCGAAGACCCGCTCTACCTGGAAAATGAACGCCAGCAACTGGCAGATGGTGGGCTTTCCATCAACACGGCTGCCCAGCGCGCCGCCGATGACGGCCTGTTTTATGAACTCATCAGCTTGGCGCGTCACACGCTCACGCTCTCGCGCCCGACCGTTAAAGACGGCGCACCGTGGGTGGAAAGCCACCTTTGGCGGGCAGCAGCGGCGGTCTTTTCAGACGCACGAGCACAGATTGACGCCAACGAAATTCGCGTGGGTGCCATCGTCAATTTGGACAACGCGGCCACGCACAACGAAGCGGCCACAGCCGTCGCCCTGCATTTGGTAGACTCCGACGCGACCAAAACTGTAATGGCGACTTACAACTGGCTGCTGCAAAATGCCGCCCCGCTCTGGACGACCGTCCGTGAGGGACGCGCTATCGAAGCCAACCGTCTTGCAGCCGTGCCACACGACCAATACACAGGTTTAATCCAACACCCGGCGCTGCTTGACCATCTGGCAGAGCAGCTTGGCCCCAAGCACATCTGGAGTGCCAGCCAGCTTAATGATTATGGCATTTGCCCATATCGCTTTTTCGTAGATCGGGTACTGCGCATTGAACCCCTACGTGAGCCGCAGCTTGGCATGGACGCCCGACAGTTGGGCCTGCTGAATCACAAAATCCTGGAGCAAACGTACCGCCGTCTGGCTGAGCAGGGTGTGACCCTTGAGCCAGCCCACACCGATGATGCCGTCGCATTGCTAGAGTCGATTGCGACGGAAGCCCTGGAACACGCGCCACAGCAGCTTGGGTTTCGCGAGTCGCCCGTGTGGGAACAACAAAAAACGGTGTTGCTCAACTGGCTGAAGGCGTTGGTTCGCTATGACTTTGTCGAGATGCACGCGCACCTCAAGAAAAAAGGGTACACAGTAGACAACCGCCAGCCCTACCAGATGGAAACGCCCTTTGGCATTGGTGGCTATGGCTCACTTTTGAAGTTTGACGATGCGGACAGGCCGCCCATTTACGTTACTGGCATTATCGACCGGATTGACCGTGTGGGAGATGATGTGCTGGTGCTGGACTACAAAACAGGCAGCACCGAAATCCCAATCAAGGAGTTAGAAAAAGGGCGCAACTTCCAGATGATGTTGTACATGCTCACCGCCCAAGATATTTTGGATGCGCAGCGGGCCAGCCAACCAGATGCCCCGGCCCATGTAGCAGGCGGGTTCTTTTTGCATATCCGCAAACGCAAGATCAGCGGTGAACTGAGAGCGGACGATACGGCCCATGAAATCATCATGAGCGCGGCCCGCCAGACCATAAGCCGGTATGTTGCCCGTGCCCAGTCCGGTGATTTTACGGTTCACCCCTCCCAAATTGGCGAGAAGCATCGCTGCATCAAATTCTGTGACTTCTACAAGCTGTGCCGTCTCGCTGTGACCAATCAAGATAAGCCGCAGCCCGCACTATGAACTTTACCCCTGAACAACACGCCGCTATCTATACCCATGACCGCAGCCTGATCGTTGTTGCTGGCGCAGGCTCTGGCAAAACGCGGGTGCTGGTTGAGCGCTACCTGGCGTTGCTAGAGCAGAACCCGGAGTGGTCGCTGAATGCGCTCGTCGCAATTACGTTTACGCATAAGGCCGCCCAGGAAATGCGTGACCGCGTGCGTGGCGATTTGCAAGCACGCCTCACAGCAGCGGCCACCACTGACGAGCAAACGCGATGGTCTAACCTGCTTGCCACGATGGACAGTGCCCGCATCGACACGATTCATGCGATGTGTGCCACATTGTTGCGTGCAAACGCCGCCGAAGCTGGTATTGACCCGCGTTTTGCCATTATTGAGCCAGTGGACGCCGACGCCCTGTTGCAGGATGTGATTGACCGCGAACTAAATGAGTTGCTCCAGCGGGCTGAACCCGACCCGGTGGCAGCGCTGTTTGCCACCTACGAAGCCGACGACATTCGTAAGACATTGGCTGCGTTTGCGTCTACGCCGCTGCCACCTGTACCCGATGATCCGGCTGGCGTTATGGCAGAGTGGGAACAGTCTTGGCAGACGAACGCGGCCAAGCATGTTGCCTCAGCGGCGAAATCACCGGTCATTGCGGATTTCCAGCACTGGTGGGCAGGTATCGCTGCACCGAAAAAGGACAAACTTACCGACTACTGCACACAGGTCGCAGCGGCGTTGACGACCATCAGCAGCTATTCGTCGGGGATGTCCCTGGATGCGGCCCTAGAAGCGCTCTATGGAATTGACGACATCACTATTGGCAGAAGCGGTAGCCCAACAAAATGGGGCGGCGCAGAAGTCAGGCAAGAAGCCGTCTCCTATGTCGCGGGGGTCAAGGCGTGGGCTGAGCAAACCCTGACCGTGGTTGGTTTACCTCCAGGTGAGGTGGACGAGCAGGCCGCCCAACTGCTGCCCCTGTGGGTGGCGCTCGTCAAGCGTGTGCAGAACAGGTACAACACGCTCAAGGCCGCTGAAGACCTGCTCGACTTTGATGACCTGGAAAGACGCACGCTAGAACTGCTCACACGCAGCCCCGGTGTGAAGCAGCGCTATTTGGGTGCGGAGTTTCGGCACATCCTGGTTGATGAATTCCAGGACACGAACGCACGCCAGTGGAACATCGTGCGGGCGTTGACGGAACCAGAACTACCAGAAGACGGGAGACCCGCACGCCTATTTGTTGTGGGTGACCCCAAGCAGAGCATCTACGGCTTTCGCGGGGCAGACGTAAGTGTGTTTGAGAAAGTGCGCCACACACTGCGCTCAATCCCGACCCCGGACGGCGCATCGTCAGAAATTCCGCTGGCGCGCTCGTTTCGCACCCACGCGCCGCTCATTGGCGCGTTCAACCACATCTTCGGGCAACTGTTGCACCGCCCGCCCGGTAGCCCGATTGGCAATCATGAGGTTGAGTATGGCGTGCCGATGTCGGCGCATCGCAGCACGGCCCCTGATGAACTACCTCCGCTGCAATTGCTCCTCATCGACACATGCGAACGCACCTCGGACGGTAAAGACTACCTGCTGAACGATAAGGGCAAGCCCTGCGCTAAAATTGATGCCGACAGCGCTCGCGAGTGGGAAGCTGCCGAAATCGCTGCACGCATCCGCCAAATCGTGATTGAAAAGCCGATTACGGTTTACGACAAGGCGGCAGGTAGGCAGCGTCCGGTGACGCTTGACGATGTTGTGCTGCTGTTCCAGACGATGTCGAAGGTATCCATCTACGAGGATGCCTTGCGGGCACAGGGCATCAGTTACATCACGGTAGCTGGGCGCGGCTATTACAGCCGCCAAGAGGTATGGGACTTGCTGGCCCTGCTGGAAAGCTTGTACAACCCCTATGATGATTTATCCCTGGCAACGGCTTTACGCTCCCCACTGTTTAACTTGAGCGATGAGGCGTTATTTGCCCTGCGGCTGTATCACGACAGTGAAGGGAAGCTGCTGCCACTGCGAGACGCCCTGTGGCTGGCCGCGAATCGCGATATGGGGGCGATCCCAGCGGCAGAACACGAGCGCGTGCGGCAAGCATGGCAAACGTTCCACGAGCTGCACCGACAGGCAGGCCGCGTCACGATTTCCGAACTGCTGCGGGATGCGCTGGCCCGAACGGGTTACCTGGCCACGCTGACGGGCTTACCGGACGGCGCTCGCCGCCGGGCCAATGTTGAAAAGCTGCTCAAAAAAGCTGTCGAGACGAACCGCGTCACGCTAAGCGAATTTACGCATTACCTCAGTGATTTGAGCGACCGTGAGGTGCGCGAGAGCGAGGCGGAAACCGATGTTAGCAACGCCGTCCAGCTTATGACGGTTCATGCCAGCAAGGGGCTGGAATTCCCGGTGGTGATCCTGCCGGATGCCAGTTGGACGAATAATCGCTCGAATAGTCACCCACTGCTCAGTCACCCAGATTATGGGGTGGTATGCATTTTGCCGGACGACCGGAAAGACCCGCCAAGGCCCTATCTACACACGCAGATTAATGCGATGAACCGTTTGCGGAATGAGGCTGAACGCAAACGCCTGCTATATGTTGCCGCCACACGCGCCCAGGACTATCTGATGGTGAGCGGACAGGTGCGTTGGGACGGCAAAATTTGGTGGACAAAGGGTTGGCTGGGCTGGCTGCTGGATGCATTGGCCTTGCGCGACTACGAGGGCGCAAATGACATCGCGACTTACCCGTGGGGGCAGTTGCATGTGTATCGTCCACATCAGCGCATGGACTCTGGCACGCCGACGCGCATTGTGGAAGAAGACCCGCCCTTGTGGGAACAAGCGTCTGTTGTTCACGGTCAGCCGCTGGATGGCCCCACCCTTGCGCCGCCGCTAACGCATCCCGTGCCGGAAGTGCGTGACCGCTACGCCGAAAACCTGACCGCCACCCAGGTGGCTGACCTGGGCAGCGCGCCACATCACCCGTTTTATTCGGAGCGCTTTCGCAGGAGCGTGCTGCAAGACACGCCTGTGAACGTCAAACAGGTGATTACGCCAGATAAGAGCAAACCGGGTGTGTCACCCCGCGTACTTGGCGAAATCGTCCACGAGGCACTGCGCTGGTGGCGCTTCCCGGATAAGACCAACGACATGCAAGACGAACTGGTCAGCTATGCCTGGAAGTACGGCGTTGTGCAGCCAGATGACTTGAAGTACGCGGTCAATACGGCGCGGGGTTGGCTGCGCGACATGCAGTACACCGCCATCTACCGGATGATTAACAAGGCACAGCGCGTCTATCGTGAACTGCCTTGCGTCTATCAAACGGACAAGCGCATCATTCATGGGGTGATTGACGTGTTATTGCAACGCGAAGACGGCACCTGGGTCATCGTGGACTACAAGTCCAGCATGGTGAAGGGGTTTATTGAGCGCACGGACGATGCGACCGAGCGGGCAAACCGGCTGCTACTGGCCAAACATGCGGAGCGCTATCACCTGCAAGTAGGCGTTTACGCTACGGCTGTCGAACGCTATCTGGCTGACCTAGGGGGTGCCCTTGAACCGAATCAGCTTGCCATCTATATTCACTACCTACGTTATGGTCAGGCAGTGCCCGTTAAGCATGAACAGTGGTCAACTGCGCTGAGCCAATTAGAAACCCAAATAGGACGTTTGATTGAGGAAGACGAAATATCATGATTCAACGGATCACCGGGCCTCTCCCTGAATGGGCCAGCCGCAAAAATCCGATTCTGAACTACCAACTCAAGCAAAGCGAAAGCACTTCATCGCGCGCACGGGTGGTGCGGGCGCTGTTGATTGCGTTCGGTTTGGTCATCCTGGGCCTTGGCGGTTATGCCGCCGCCACCGATATTTTCACGCAGCCGCCGGGGCAGCACCTCACGGACAGTGCGGTTGAGATACTGTTTTACCCGATGGTGATTTTGCAGGTGCTGACGGGGATCGCCGCCCTGTCTTTGACGATTGGCACCGTCAGTGAAGAGCGCAGCCACCTAACGTGGGATAACCTACGTGCCACGCCTATTGGTGCGGGACTTACGCTGCGGACGCGCTGGGCGGCGGTGTTTTATCGGCTGCGCGGCCTGCTGGCCCTGATTACGATTGTCCGTGTGTTGTTGATTGCGGGTGTCTTGCTTGACCTGACGGCCTTTCAGGGACGTTACCTTGATTTGCTCATCGGTGGCATCACGCCAGACATCCCTACGACACTTAGCGGGATTCCATTTGCAGTCCCGGCTGCCGCGCTCATGCTGTCGCTGTTCCTGACGGCTGCGCTGCTGCTGCCGTTTACATCAACGGCCTTTGACGCCTCTATTGGGTTATTGCTGTCCAACATCCTGCGCCAGCGTATTTACAGCCTTATCATTCAGTTCCTGGTCTTCGTGGTGCGGGTCGGCATTGTGGCGGGGCTAATCTGGTTAGTTCAGCGCTATGTCGATGGCACGCAGACGCTTACCGAGTGGCAGGCTTGGGCAGCGCTATTTGGCTTTTCGGCCATTGCTGACTGGGGCCTGATGCTCATGCACCTGGGTTTTGCGGGTGAAATCTGGGCGATTATTCCTTATGGGATCTTTCTTGGCCCTGCGCTGCTGCTGTTTGTGTTGGTGCAGGCGCTGCTCTCTGACCTGATGCTGCGCTGGGCGGTCAACATCGCGGAACACCGCGATTAGAGCTTGTCTGTAGAGATGATGTGGCGGGCTGTGGCTGTGTTGGTTGCAATCGGCACATCATGCACGTTGCAAATGCGGAGCAGGGTTTGGATGTCCGGGTCGTGGGGGTGTTTACCGAGCGGGTCTATGAAAAAGAACACCGCAGACACGCGCTTTTCAGCCACAGCAGCGGCAATCTGCGCATCCCCGCCGATTGGCCCAGAAAGCATTCGCTCCACGTCCAGTGCTGCTTTTTCCAGGAGCATGGTGCCGGTTGTGTTCGTTGCTAAAATTTTATAGCGAGAAAGCGTCTCTTTATATTCCAGCGCAAACGCCAGAATATCCGTTTTTTTGCCATCATGAGCAATGAGCGCAATGGTTTTGCGGGGTTCGGCATCAGACACAGGGCAGGCTCCTTGATTGTTTGGGTCGCATCATCACATCCAGTGTAACGGGTTTAGCGCCGCATAGCTAAGCAATTGAGTGCATTACAACTTTTCTGCTAAGATGACGGGGTGCCGCGGTTTTGTTGAATCGACAGGCACAGCAATCCAATACATTATGAGGAGAACGATCTGTTATGGTACAGCAGTATACCAGCCCACCAGAAATGCAAATTGACCCGCAAAAGAGCTACACCGCCCATTTCAAAACGGATAAGGGCGAGTTCGATGTTGAACTGTTTGCGGAAAAAGCCCCCATCACGGTGAATAACTTCGTGTTTTTGGCGCAGCAGGGCTTTTACGACGGTTTGGAGTTCCACCGCGTTATAGATAACTTCATGGTTCAGGGTGGCGACCCCACAGGGACTGGTCGCGGTGGCCCCGGCTACAAGTGGAACGACGAAGAAGCGGCGCTGGGCATCCCGCACGCTGGCCCCGGCGTATTGAGTATGGCCAATGCTGGCCCCAACACGAACGGCTCACAGTTTTTTATCACCCACGTAGAAACGCCCTGGCTCAACGGCAAGCACGCGGTCTTTGGTCAGGTCAAGGGTGATGGACAAACTGTCATTGATGCCATCCAGCAGGGTGACAAAATGCAGGAAGTCACCATCGTCGAAGGTTAAACGCTATGGGCGGCGTCGGTGCCGCCCTATCTCTGCTCTGCCGCTGCGGTTTGCACCGTCGGCAAGGTAAATGAGAAGATGCTGCCGCCCTCAGGGTTTTCGCCTACCCAGATGCGCCCCTTGTGTGCCTCTACAACAAGGCGACAGAACGTCAACCCCAACCCCACACCTCTGCGTGTCCCACGCCGACCCTGCACCTGCACAAACCGGTCAAACAACCGTTCGCGATAGTCTTGCGGAATGCCCGGCCCCTGGTCAATGACATCAACACGCACAAATTGCCGTTCGTCATCCAGTGGCGTTGCGCGAATCGCGACGGTGCTTTCGTCAGCCGTGTATTTGAGCGCATTGTCTACCAGGTTTTGAATCACGCGCTCTACTTTGTCTTCATCTGCATAGATGTTGAGCAAATCATCTGGTAGGTCATACGTTAGCGTAATGCCGCGCTCAGCCGCTAGCGGACGCAACTCGCGCAAGACGTTTTCCGCCGCTGTAGCCAGTGAGAACGTGTCGTCTTGGAGTGAAATTTCACCGCTTTGCATCTTTGCAATGTCCAACAGCGAATCGACACGCCGCATCATCTTTCGAATGACCTGCTGGCTGGAATCTGCCACAGAAACAATCTGTGCCCGCTGTGGGTTCTCGTCTGGGACTAGCCGGGGAATAATTTTCAGACTGGTCGTTACGGCTGTGAGCGGGCTGCGCAGGTCGTGTACCATCATCCGCGTAAAGTCATCTCGCGTCTGGTCAAGCTCAATCTGCTTAGACTGATCGTAAAACACCAGCAGGAGGCTAGTCACAGCTCCCGCCTCATCACGGATGGGGATCACATCGCGCTCAATGTAAATAAGACCGTTAGCGTCATGCACGGTGTACAATTTCGGCTCAACCCGTGCGTAATCACCGCTTACGAGCCGTTGCAGCATGTTCTGCATCTGCTCAACCCCGTTGAAGCCCAGCCGCCGCGCCAGGTCAAGTTCGGCGTCAAAGGCAAGCGAGTTGATGTTCCGCTCAATCAGGTCATCGGGTTGCAGGCCGATCAACTGCACTGCCGGGTTTGCAATTGCAATGTCGCCGCCCGTGTTCATCAAAATCACGCCTTCTGCCATCGCATTCAATATCGCCTCGATTCGGTCACGAGAGCGCGTCACCGAGTGAAACAGGTTGCGATTGTCGATAGCAATAGCCGCCTGATTGAACAGTTGCACGATAAAATTCGTGTCTTCACGCGTAAACGCTGCTGTTTCATCGCTTTCCAATATCACAAGGCCCATGCTGCCCTGCTCACGCAAAATCGGGACAATCAACTGGGAATGAGTTTGGGGCACGAGTGGCACAGCCTCGTCGTTCGTGCTGACGTTGTCAATTTGTATGTAGTCGCCCGTTTCACGAACCTCGCCTAAAATACCGGCATCGAACAGCGTCACATCCTCGAAGGTGCCATCAGGATAATTGCGCTGGGCGACGACCCGCAAGCGATTCATTTCTGGGTCATGCAGGGCGATCACCCCGCGGGAAGCCTTGGTGTAGTCCGTCGCAAAATTGAGCACCACGGCAGCGATGCTTTCGATGTTGATGGATGCGTTGGTTTGCTGGCCCACCGCTGCCAAGATCGACAACTGAATCAAGCGCTTTTCGAGGGCTTCGTCAATGCGGGTGTAAAGCTGAGCGTTTTTGACGGCTTGCACCGACTCGCTGGCAAAAGTGCGCAAGAACTCAATAAACTCCTGAGATAGGTCTTGGGGCGTGCTGTAGTACAGGCTCACGACCCCGATGAGTTCTTCCGCGCCAACAAGGGGCAGTTCGACCAACGAGCGCAAATTTGCCTTCCGCAGCACCTCGCTAAAATCTGCTGTCCGTTCATCAGTGGCCACGTCTGGCACAACCATTGGCGGGAACTCCTTGATGCGAGGATCGTTGCTGTTTTTAGGATCATCGGGGTTGCTCAGCAGCATGGGTGCCGCCATTTTCAATACAGCTTCGTCTATGCCCGCTGTGCGTTGGAGCTTGGGAGCAGAGTTGCCATCCTCTGCTAAATAGACCGCTACCGCGTTCGCCTCAGATAGCATCCCGGCGGAGGTGGTAATCGTATCCAGCACATCTTCTTGCGAAAGCGTGCTAGAAAGCAAAGCTGAAATCGTATTCAGCGTATTCAAGCGGGTTACCCGCTCCACCTGTTGATGGTAAAGATGGGCACTGTCTAGCGCAGCCGCCAAAGCCGAGGCAAAAATGCTCAAGGACTGCATTTCGCTCGCCTTCAGAACGCGGTTGTCGGTCGAATAGGCGACCAACACACCAACGTTGTGACCGCGTGCCATCAGCGGCAGCCCCAACCAGGATGTCACGGGATAGGGGTGTTGGGGCAGGCCTGCTTGCTGCAAATAACCTGATACATTCGATTGGATATGCAGCGGTGACTGGCTTTGAATCAGCTTGTTGATGAGCCGAATATCAGCTTCATCTGGAGGCGCGTCGTTGCCGGGTATCCCCTCCTGCAAGTGCAGCGGGTAACTGATGTGCCCGCGTTGTGGCTCGCGTACCGCCACAATCATGTTGGTGATGTAAGCCAACTGGGACACACGGTCCGCCGCCGCCGCCAATACGTCTTCAATCGACGTGTAGGACTGCAACGCATGGCTCAATTCAGACAGTACGCGCATTTCGCGTACCTGTTGGTGCAACGTAAAGTGATTTTGGCTGTAGCGGTATGTGGTCAAAATAGCCAGTACAAGGCCCGCTACGGTTAATACAAAAAGCGCTAGGGGGAGTTCTGTGTATATCAGCGCAACAACCACCGCATATGCACTGGGAAGAACCAGCACCGCCATGATTTGTACCCGGCCCTCGCGTAGCACCTGAAGCGGGTTGTAACCTTCCAACAGCCATTCCAGTAGGTAAAGTCCCAGGTACATCGTGGCGTAGGTGGCAATATAGATAATCAGAACAGGCAACACCGCCGCTGATTGGGTAGACAGCGGCAGGTAGCGTCCGCCACCTAACGCAAAAATCAAGCTCGGTATTGCAAAGCTAAGGGTAATGCGGGCCACTGAAACAATCAGGGTCTTAGGTTGCTTTTGACCAGCACCCACACGGCTACGGTGCCGCAACAGTGTAATGCCACCGGCCAGCACCGCCCCGGCAAATACACTCCACAATAGCAACCGGTGAGCTGGCGATGGGACAGAAAGCGCCGCCGCAATGCCAACCGCATGAGCCACACTAATCTCTGCCCGCTGCATTAAGATGGCAAACACCATAGCCAACGCGGTTAGGCCGAAGATAAGCAGCCCATATGCCCAGTAACCACGGATGACAGCGCCCGTTGGCACCCCTGCAAGCAATGCACCCACAGTGAAAATGGCTAAGGCAGCAACGATTGAATTTTGAAGCAGGTCGTAACGTTTCATCGATTCAAATTACCACAGGCGGGATAGCGGCTGGCGCACGGGTTGAACTTGAACAACCGAGCGTCATTTCTCAACTGGCTTTTTCACATAATCATATGTTACATCATTCACCCTCGTTTTTCTGCTGACTTTAGCAACGAAACGCCAAAGCCATTAACTACCCCAGTGACCTTAAAAACCGTTGTTTAGCACGGCATTCCACGGGTTTTAGTAACGGTGGCCCAAAACCATAGTGATTGTCTTATTTCACGTACAAAAAAACCTTGAAATCTTGCCCGTGAAACCTTAATATAAGTAATGTGTCATATTCCATACCGATAAAATCTACGCAGTCTAGTCGGTGTTGCCAAAGAAAAAATTTGTCGGTAACATTGAAAATAGCAAACCTAGTCATATAATGTAGGCGCCCGTGGTGGAGACACACCCATCATTGCAATGCTGTCGGTACAACGGGTCTGCGCCTGGATCAAGGAAAGATCACATGTTACTCAAATCCATCACAGGGCTTTCGCCAGACGACTTCCGCGATAAAGTGCGAGAGGCAAAACTGCTTCTATTATACCCCTGGACAACATATCGCAATGTATTCCTTGCATATATTGTCGATGATGTTGACAAAGACCTTATCTATTATCGTGTAGCAGAAACTGACCTCAGTGTGCGTGAGTGGCTGACTAACATGCAGGCCCACCTCAGCGGTCAGACCACTAACATGGGTACAGCACTGCAAGAAGCCCTCAATGAGGAAGACCCTATCCGCTGGGCAGAGGCACTCATTGCAGACCTACAAACCTTCTCGCAGCAGCATGGCAAGCCCATCTGGATGTTCATTGATGAGGTCGACCGCATCCCCCACAGTGATGAACTGCGTCAGTTCATCACAACAATGGTCAAGGGTGCTGGCCCCAACATTCAGTTCATCGTCAGCTCTCGGTTGCTGCGCTACCAACCCTGGTACAACTTGATTTCCGAGGGCGATGCGGTGGTTCTCGGCACTGAACGCCGTGCCAATGACGTTATGTTTACGGTAGTGGACGAGCCAAAGCCTGCGCTCGAAGTTTATGCACTGGGCCGTGGCTATGCCTTGGTCAACGGCGAAGAAATCACCAATTGGGACGGGGCGCTGCCCAGGAACCTGTTCTTCTTCTTTGTAGACAATCCGTTGGTTACGCGTGACCAGATTTTTGAAGTCTTCTGGCCGAATTTGTCGAAGAAGGACGCGACAAACGTTTTCCATGTGACCAAGCGGAAAATCAGTGAGCGCATCACTATGAAAGTTGATGCCCCTGGGAACTACGAACTCACACAATATGGCAGTGGCTTTTATACGCCAAGCGAGAAGGTCATCCGCTATTATGACACGCATGAGTTCGAAGATGCGGTCAACCGGGCCATGACCACTGTTGACGAGGACGAGGAAGCCGAACTGCTGAAGCGTGCGATTGATCTTTACAAAGGGCCGTTTTTGCAGGATGGCACCATGGAGTGGATGCATCAGCGCCGTGATGAACTGCGCCAACTGTATGCACAGGCCCTTATTGGCATGGGACGCCTACGCAATCGCGAAGACGACGAGATGTCTGCACTGGGCTATTTCATCCGGTCGTTGAAGGAAACCCCAGAGCGTGAGGATATTCACCGCGAGGTCATGACGATCTACCTGAATCAGAACATGATTGATGATGCCGAGAAGCAGTATCAGTTACTGGAAAAAACCCTTGATGACGCCCTCGGCATTGGCCCATCACGCGAAACCCGCGAACTATACGATATGATTGTCGCTCGCAAGTAGCATACTCGTGGGACAACAAGACATCAAACCGAGAACAGACAGGGATTCTCGGTTTTTTGATTTCAGGAGTTCTGCCTGTTTATGGCAACGACGCAACCGACAGACGCAAGCTCATCGCCGCCGCGGGAAGGCATTTCTGCCGATCACATCGGTATTTTGATCGCTGCCGTCGCGATGGCTGTGAGTGGTTGGTGGGGGTTGTACCAGTTAATCACGCAAACGATTCCGCGTGTGGGGCAGCGCTGGATATTTTTCATGCTGCTGCACATCGCTGTAACGGGCACGGTTATCCCCATGATACGGTTTTTGAACGTTCGCTTCACACCCGTCAGTAAACCCATTCCAGGTGGCGGCATTATCCTACGTCAGGCGTCGTGGGTTGGCCTGTTCGCAGTGACGTGTGCATGGCTGCAAATCCCACGTGCCCTCACATGGTCGGTCGTGTTCTTTTTGGTGATTATTTTCGTGGTATTGGAGTCGTTTTTGCGTCTGCGCGAACGCGAAGGAACCGGGCGCAAATCGTGAAACCACGCTTACTCCGCCGCAACGCCCGGCAGATAATGCTCATAGACAATAACAGGCAGCGCACTCTGTGGCAGCAGCAAGTCAAGCGCTTCCCGGATGCTCGCTGCTTCTTCCTCACGGCCCAGCGGCGCAATAGCTAGGCTGCTAATCCCTTCAAGCTGATAGTCGCGTACAATTCGCAGTGCTGCCGCATCCACATGACGTGGGCGCGTTGCCCCGACCGATGACTCACGCACAATCATAAAGGCAAGCAGCGGTACGCTCTCCCGCCAAAGCCAAACACCACCGATGCTAAGTCGCCCGCGTTGGATTTGCTTGTGGCAGCCCACAAAAGCCGTTGGGTAACGCTGCCGCAGTTCCATCGCCAGTGGGGTAGTTTCAGTACGCGCACGGGCGTTATAGCCAATCGCTAATGTCTGTTGCTTGGTAAGGAGCGGGTCACCGCTGATGTAGGTGAGAGGCATTTGTGAAAGGGTAGGGAAAGGGGCACGCTTAGATGCCCCTTCAGAAGGGTTAGAGCATGCCCGTGGTTTCAACACGGATGCCCGGCCCCATTGCCGACGTGACCGTGATGCGCTTGACGTAACGGCCCTTGATTGAAGAGGGTCTTTGGGCCGTCACAGCCTCAATAGCGGCTTCGGCATTTTGCACCAGCTTGTTGGCCTCGAAGCTGGCCTTGCCAATGCGAATGTGCAGGTTGCCCGTCTTGTCGTTGCGGAACTCCACACGACCGGCCTTCAACTCATCCACCGTTTTAGCAAGTTGATCGGGTTGAACCACGGTGCCAGCCTTTGGCGACGGCATCAGACCACGCGGGCCTAGTACACGCCCCAACCGACCGACTTTGGACATCATTGCCGGAACCGCAATCGCAGCATCGAAGTCTGTCCAGCCGTCTTTTTGAATACGCTGGATAATGTCGTCGTCTGCGATGATGTCTGCCCCGGCAGCTTCGGCAGCTTTGGCATCTTCACCTTCGGCGAACACCAACAGTCGCACCTGCTGCCCTGTGCCGTTTGGCAGCATCACGGTGCTGCGCACCTGCTGGTCGCTTTGGCGTGGGTCAATGCCCAGGCGAAAATGCAACTCAATCGTTTCATCGAACTTTGCAGTGGCGTTTTCCTTCGCCATTGCTACCGCCTCTTCCATGGTGTAGTCGTGTTCACGATCCACTTTTTCCAGGAGGGCGAGGTAACGCTTTCCATGCTTTGGCATTTTTGTTTTCTCCTTGTGGTTCAGGTGAACTTGCGCTCTCCCACAGTTTATTAATTGGGATGGTGTGACTTAGTCTTCGACTTCGACGCCCATATTACGCGCTGTGCCTTCAATCTGGCGCATTGCACCTTCAATGTCTAGCGCGTTGAGGTCGGGCATCTTCTGCTCGGCGATCTGCCGAACCTGATCGCGAGTCAACTTACCGACGATTTCGTTCGGCGGCTTGTCTGCACCTTTTTTGATCCCAGCCATTTTACGGATCAAGAAGGCAGTCGGCGGGCTTTTCAGCTCAAACTTGAACGACCCATCCTGAAAGACCGTAATTTCCGCCGGAACGATTTCGCCGATGCGGTCGCTCGTTTTGGCGTTGTATTCCTTGCAGAACTGCATCAGGTTGATGCCGTGTTGAGCTAATGCCGGGCCGATTGGCGGCGCGGGGTTGGCCTTGCCTGCTGGAATTTGCAGTTTAACGATTGCTTTGACTTTTTTAGCCATAGGGTTCCTCTTGCTTCGTTCGATGAGATTGAGTGTGCAAACAAACAACCCGCTTGGCTTGGCGGGTTGCTCTGATATTATGCGCGATGAGCCGCCGAATGTTTAGGTGAATTTCTCAACTTCCATAAAATCGAGTTCCACGGGCGTGTCTCGCCCAAAGAAGTTCACCATCACGCGCACTTTGGCCTTATCCGCGTCAATGTTCGCAACTGTGCCGGGGAAGTCATTAAACGGCCCGCTGATGATGCGCACCTTCTCGCCAACTTTAAAGTTGACCTTCACACGCGGCGTCTCGCTAGACATGCGCACCATGATCTGCTCAATTTCCTCACCCCGCAGTGGCGTCGGGTCGTTGCCCATGCCCACAAAGCCTGTTACACCAGGCGTGTTGCGCACCACGTACCAGCTATCCTCGTCCATCACCATTTCTACCAGGATGTAGCCGGGGAACACACGCTTCTCGACCGTCTTGCGCTTGCCGTCCTTGACTTCGATTTCTTCCTCGGTGGGCACAATGACATCGAAGATTTTGTCCGTCATCCCCATTGTTTCGATGCGCTGTTCAATAGAGTGGCGAACTTTATTTTCATAGCCAGAATAGCAGTGGATGACGTACCAATGCCGCTCGGTTTGCTCAATCGCGTCTCTGGGGTCAACCGATGGCAGGAAGTTCATCGAGTCGATGTCACTTTCCTGTTCCTGCTCTTCCACGTCTAAGTCGACGGGTTCTGGGTCGTAATCGCTGCTGAAGTAGTTGGAATTGTCTGACATCGGTGAACCTCAGTAAAACACTTACGGGATGGGGTTAGTAGTCCGTTGGGGTGCTGCGGCTGATGAACTGCGAGTAACCGTACAGCAAGCCCAAGAAAACGACAAATACAACAATGAACACCAGCGGTTGGTTCACACCCAGGTTGAATAGCTCTGTAAAGATGATCGACAAACCGCCCAAGAACAGGGCAGAAGCCACTGTCACACCGCTAACAATCCATGTCAGGCGTGTTGCTTCATCACGCGTGGGCCACGTTACCTTGTCCAACTCTGAGCGCACACCGAGAAAATAGTCGCGCACACTAACCAACGAGCGGACAACGGGATTGCCACTACCGCCGCCGGACGGCTCTGCGATGGTAGTGGTAGACTCTGATGGGGTTGCCTTGGCCTTTTTCGCGCTGTTTTTGCTGGACGATTGAAGGGCCTTGCGTCGGCGTTCACGCCGTTTTTCACGCTTTTCCTGAATGCTGCTCTCGGCCATCGGGGGCTTTCTCCTCAGTGATAAATTGCGTCGGGATGAGTTAGGTATTCTCGGCCTGTGTTTGGGCCTCACAATTATACACCATCACAGCCCATGCCTGCGGTATAATTGCAATAGAGTGTATACGCAAAACACCGTCGTGTGACGGTGTTTTGCCTTGCAGATCAGGGGTGGCAGGAATCGAACCCACAACCTACGGTTTTGGAGACCGTCGCTCTGCCAATTGAGCTACACCCCTATAAAAACCTGGATCGGGAGTGCTACTTCGTCTCCCGGTAGACCACATGACGACGCAAGACCGGGTCGTACTTCTTGAGTTCCAACCGATCAGGCGTGTTGCGCTTGCTTTTCTCGGTCAAATACATATGGTGGCTCTCAGTACTTTTGAGTTTGACCACCACACGGGTGCCTTTTTTAGCCATTCTATCTCCTGTAGCATCACGCCGCTTGGGATGATGTTTTATTCACACAACTACTGAGCCTTCACCGAGATTTGAACTCGGGACCTCTTTCTTACCAAGAAAGCGCTCTACCCCTGAGCTATGAAGGCAGATTGTGGAGTGGGCCCGGCAGGACTCGAACCTGCGAAGCGTTGCCGCAGCTGATTTACAGTCAGCCCCCTTTGCCGCTCGGGACACGGACCCTCATTACAGAGCCAACGATGGGACTTGAACCCATAACCTATCGCTTACAAGGCGATTGCTCTGCCAATTGAGCTACGTTGGCAAATCATAGCACGACTTGGTGCCGTTCACAACGCTGGAAATGATAGTGGATGGGAGGGGGGATGTCAACGGCATTGGGGCGCGTTACACCAAAGAAGTTAAGGTGATGCTCGCCCCTCGTGGACTCTCATACACCTATGAGGCTGGGCAACCACCCGGCGAGTACGCAGCATTTGAACCCAAGATCATATCTAATGTTGACACCACAGCAACGTGCTTATTATCCTCTCAAAGCAAAGGTACCCCACCGTATAGAGATTTTCATGCCGGATTAATCTTGATTTGGGGTTTCCTCGGCTTTGACAACGCTCTCGCGCTTGTGATATATTTAACAGACGAAATCGTTTAGCAGCGACGAACCTAAAAGTAAGCTCGTTGCTATGACGCGGAAAAACAGTTGCCCAGACATCAACGCACAACATTACACCATCAACTGGCATGACATTTTAGAGGAAGGGTTATTGGTTATGGCTTCGGCAACAACCAGCGCAGGGCGCGGCGCACGGGCCAAGGCAGACACGCAAGTCGCGGTCGAGCCACCGAGTCGTCGTGAGTTTTTGTACTACATTTGGGGGGCGTCGTTGCTTTTGCTCCTGGGGCAAGCAGGGGCGGGGATCATCTGGTTTGCATTCCCGCGCTTTGCAGAGGGTACTTTTGGCGGCACGTTCTTTTTCTCGCCGGAGAATGTACCCGCAGCAGGGGGGCCACCGGTCAGCGAACCGTCGGGCCGTTTTCACGTTTCGCATCTAGAGGACGACAGCTTAGTGGTGTTGTATGGCGTTTGTACGCACCTTGGCTGCTTACCGCCCTACTTTGAAGAGACGGATCGCTTCGAATGCCCATGTCACGGTTCCAAGTTTGAGCGCAGTGGACTCTACATCGAAGGGCCGGCACCACGCAGCCTAGATCGCTTCGCGACCACTGTCTTCTTCGATGATGGCACGTCCATCACGAGTAATGAAGACGGCGATCCGATTCCGCTCGAAGGCCGCCGCATTGCACGAATTGAAATCAACACAGGCGCTCGCATCCAACGTGATGGTAAAGTTTAGCGCAATTTTTCTCGATTGTTATAGGTAGAGTAGAGATAGCACTATGGGTAAACACGTATTACCGTTCCCATCCTTCCTAGATGATGTGAAGGAAAAAGGAGCACGCAAAGCCTTCTACGAAGGCGTCGACGTACTCGTCCGCTCCATCACAGCGGGCATGAACATTCAGGACATTCGCGAGGCCCTGCGCGGTGAGGCACCCAGCCGCCGCCCGAACCCGCGTTTGCAGCCCCATGCCGATGCATTTTGGCTGCACATGCGCCCGGCCTACTTCCACCAGGACATGACGGGTATCTACCCGACGTTCCGCCTGGGCTGGCTTTCGACCTACTTTGTTGTATTTGAGACGCTGACCGGCTTGTTCCTGATGATTTGGTACACGCCGTCACCAGACATCGCCTATGGCAACATGCTCAACATTATGAGCAACGTGCCGATGGGTAAGCTGTTCCGTGACATGCACCGCCTGGGTGCTGAAGCGATGGTGATTATCGTCTTCCTCCATATGATGAGGACGTTTTACACCGGCAGCTACAAAAAGCCGCGCCAGTTTACGTGGTTCACTGGCGTGATTTTGCTACTGCTAACGCTGTTCCTCAGCTTTAGTGGTTACCTGCTGCCTTGGGACCAGTTGGCACTATGGGCTGTGACCATCGGTGCGAGTATGGTGGAAGCCGCTCCGCTTGTCGGTGAGCCGCTCAACCTGCTGGTACGCGGTGGCCCGGACATGGGTGCAAACGGCTTGCTTCGTTGGTACTTAGCGCATGTGCTGCTTGTTCCGGCCCTGCTGGTGATCTTCACAGGCGTGCACTACTACAAGGTCATCATTCACGGCCACAGCCTGCCGCCGCAAAAGGAAAACATCGGTGAAGACACCGCCAAGCGCGTACCGCTTGACAAGCGTGTTTACTTCATCCCAGACGTACTGACGATGGAGATGATGTGGATTGCCGTCACGACGTTCGTGCTGGTTGTGCTGTCGGTATGGTTCTTCAAGGCACCTCTAGAAAGCCATGCTGACCCGCAGAACACGCCGCTGCACACGTTGGCCCCTTGGTACTTCCTGTGGATTCAGGGCGCGCTGAAGCTGGGCGATAAGGTCTTCTGGGGTATTGTCTTCCCAGGTATCGTGTTTGGCTTCCTCGCCGTTGTACCGTACATCGATGCAACGCCCAGCCGCCGCTTTGCAGATCGTCGCTTCGCAATGACCATCTCCTACGTGCTGCTGTCTGCCCTGTTTGTCTTCTCCTATTGGGGGTTGCCAACCGTGGGCGTGGCAACGTCCGGTGACGTTGAAGTGATTTTTGAGATGGTTCCGGTGGAACATGCTGGTGTCATCCGCCCGATTGAGTTCGACCAATTGCAGCCCGGTGTGTACACCACGGAGCAATTCCACGGTGATGACCCCATTGTGGCGCTAAGCGAATTCAACGAGGAAATCGCCACACCGATGATGGTGTCATCCGTCAACGAGGGTGAAACCGTCACGGAAGAAACGACGGTTGAAGATCAGATCAACGGCGTGTTCGCAGCGAACATATTCGGTAACACTGCGCCAGTGAGCTTCTCCGCCGTGCCAGAAGACGCACCGCAGTTGATGCACGCGCTGGAAGAGTTGGAACACCTCATCGAACGCTACGATGACCAGCTTGTTGACGGTTTTGGCATCATTGCCGTCCGTCAAGATCAGCCGACGGTAAAGCGTGTTGACGTGATCGTCAGTTGGCTAAGCGAAAACGAAGAAACGGGCGAAACCGAACGCCGCTACAACAGCGACTACGTCTACGTCCATCAGAACAGCGAGTGGTTCGAGTAGGCCACAACGAATACCTTATCGGTAGTAGAGCAACACCGGGTGTGGGCATCCCAGCCCACGCCCGTAACAGACGGGAAGGGAAAAAAGACGAACAATGAAACTAGATCGACTCCTCATTGAGTCAGTCGAAGGCCGCATCTTGGTTGGCTTAGTCGCGTTTGTGGCGACAATGGTGGTTGTTGGCTGGGTTGCCATCAACGAACCAGCCCGCATGGAAGCCTTCGACCAGCAATTCAACGGTCGCTCTGTGGAGCGTGGTGGCAAGATGTTCAACCAGAACTGCTCCACCTGCCATGGTGTAGACGGGCGTGGCCAGTTGGGGGTAGCCCCCGGCCTGAACAGCCCGCACCTCTTTGGTCACAGCTTCACGGAAGCATTGGATGACCAGATTGCCACACTCGAACGCGAGTTGGAGAATGCTGAAACAGCGGAAGCGGAACAGGAAATCCAGACGGAACTGACTGCACTGCAAACCGAGCGCGACGGCATTGTCGCTCAGATGCAGCCCGCAATTGATGCTGGTTACACCCCAGAAACGCCTGATCGTATGACACAGGTGGCATGGGAAGGTACCACTCGCAGCTACATCTACACCACGCTCGTGCATGGCCGCCCTGGTAGCAACAGCTACTGGCCGGGTGGTATGGCAGCCTGGGGGCAAACAGCAGGTGGCCCGCTGCGCGACGACCAACTTGAAGACCTAACCAACTACATTATGAACTGGGACAAAGGTGACGCCTGGACAATTGACGACCTGAACGCCGTCAACCAGTATTCTAAGTTGCCTGCTGACCCAGCATTGGTTGCAGCAGCCCCTGCTGATGATGCCGAACTCGTTGGCACAGACGTGGATGCCATCTTGACTGAGTTGGAAGGCCACACCGGAGACCCGGTCAATGGGCAGGTGCTATACACGACCTATGCTTGCATCGGATGTCATAATGGCGTTGTTGCTCCGGCCACGGAAGAGCAGTGGCTAGACGCCGTTGCGGGTGCCGATGGCCGTCCTTCCGCAGATAACCCAGAGCGCTACATCGTGGAAAGCATCGTGCTTCCCAACGAGTACGTTGTAAACGGTTACAACGCAGGGGCCATGCCGCTGAACTTTGGTGAGCGCATGAGCTACCAGGACATGGCAGACGTGCTGGCTTACATCAGCAGCTTCGACGGCTAAGCAAATTGACCCGTGAGGGTCATCAAATCGTATGACAAAAAGCCTCTGTCTACCCGACAGAGGTTTTTTTTCGCCCCATTACTGGTAGAATTTAGATGAGTATTCCGTGAATGCACTCGCGTCGTGGCGAGCAACTACGTTTGGAGAAACCGTTATGCACCTCAATCGCTATTTGTTTGCCCTCATTGTGACGGCGATGTCGCTGGTCATTACATCTGGCATCGCTTTGGCTGTGGAGGAATCGGGTGACGCCGCCAGCCAAAACCAAAGCCTTGGGATTGGCGTGCTACTATTCGGGGTGATTGCGGTCGTTGCAATTGCCGCTGTGATGATGGGCCGTATGGGTAACGACGAGTCTTAACGCAGGCCATACTTCGCCTTGTGACAGGTATCACAAGCCAGTATAATGTGAGCAATTCGGCAATACACAAGTACAAGCAGGCAACTAAATTAAGGACGGGCAATCTTATGGCACAAGCGAGCTTAGGCTGGGAAAAAGACCAGGCCAACAGCGCAGCCGTTAAGCGCCTCACACGAGGCGGCAACCGCACCAAATTCCTGATCGTAGGAGTACTGATTTTGGCAGCGGCCCTCTACCTCATTATTACAAACACACTGACCGGGGGACGTTACTTCATCACAATTGACGAGTTGATTGCTGATGAAGCCTACGTTGGCCAAACCGTTCGCATTTCTGGCGCGGTCATCGGTGAAACCATCGTCTACGACACCAGCGACCCGAATATGCCAGTCATCGAATTCACCATTTCACACATCCCAACGGACTACAAAGACCTGGCATTGGCCCTGCACGAGTCAGTCAATAACCCAGCCATGCAGCGTGTTCCCGTTCGGGTTGAAAACGAAGCTATGCCCGACCTACTGCAGAACGAAGCGCAGGCCATCCTGACGGGCGAACTTGGCCCCGATGGGGTCTTCCATGCGAACGAACTGCTGCTCAAGTGCCCAAGCCGCTTCGAGGAATCACAAGTGGACCCGGCCATTGCTGCTGAAGCATAATTAGCGCATCACTAACTCTAGTAACCGTTTGAAATTACTGTTAGAGGTCTATGTTAGCTGAAATTGGAATCATTACGCTGGCCCTTACGTTGCTGGCGTCGGTCTACGCAGTCGCTGCGTCCGTTTACGGAGCGCGCACCAATCGGGTGGGCTTTGTCACGAGCGGGCGCAACGCTGCTCTGCTCACAACCCCGCTACTGTTCGTCTCGCTAACCGTACTGCTTATGGCCCTGCTCGGCCAGGAATACCAGATTAGCTACGTTCACTCCGTGAGTGACCCGCGCACGCCCACGTTTTACCGTGTGACGGCATTGTGGGGCGCTCAGGCGGGGTCGCTGCTGTTCTGGTCGTTCACCATGAGCTTGTTCACGACCGGGGCCATTCTGCTCAACTGGAAAACCCAACGCCGCCTGATGCCCTATGTCATCGCATTTATGATGGTGACGCTGGCCTTCTTCGTGGGCATCAGCCTGATTATCGAAAACCCATTCGAGCGCTACTGGGTTGTAGAAGACCTGAATACGGGCCAGCGGTCAGCCGTGCAGACGGCGTTCATCCCAACGGACAGCGCCAGCGAACGGGTGCTACCGCCTGCGTCTAGTGCGCTAGCCAACAGCGCCAACGGCTTGAACCCGCTGCTGCGGCACTTTGGCATGATTATCCACCCGCCGCTGTTGTACCTTGGCTTTGTGGGCTTCATTGTGCCCTATGCGTTTGCGATGGCAGCCCTTGCCAGCGGCAACCTGTCCACGGACTGGATTAAGGTCACGCGTAAGTGGACGCTGGTGGCATGGCTATTTTTGAGCCTGGGTTTGCTGCTGGGCGGGCGCTGGGCCTATGACGTGCTGGGGTGGGGTGGTTATTGGGGCTGGGACCCTGTGGAAAACGCAGCCTTTTTGCCGTGGTTAATGGGCACGGCCTTCTTGCATAGTGTGATGGTGCAGGAGCGGCGCGGCATGTTGAAGGTGTGGAACATGTTCCTGATTATTGCCACGTTTACGTCGGTGATTTTCGGCACATTTGCCACCCGCAGCGGCCTTATTGACAGCGTCCACAGCTTTGCCCGCAGTGAAATCGGCTTCCCGATGTTCATCTTCTGGGCGAGCATGACCCTGATTTCTATTGTGCTGATTTTGTGGCGCTGGAATCGCGGCGAACTCAAAGACGAACGTGAGTTCTCGCATTTGCTCAGCCGCGAGAGCATGTTCGTCCTCAACAACATCATCTTCCTGATTCTGTTCGTGATGATCTTCTGGGGCAGCTTCGGCGCACCCATCACGAGCGAGTTGTTTGTGGGGACGGAAATTAGCATCGGCGCAGACGTATTCAACCGCATGACGGCCCCTGTCTTCGCGGCCATGTACGTCCTGATGGGCATTGCTCCGCTGACGGCGTGGGGTTTTACCTCTTTGGGCAAGTTGGGCCGCCTGCTGATCGCACCACTCGTCGTGACAGTCATAACGATTGCCATCGTCGCCTTGTTTACATCGAAGGGTGTTGGTGCGCTGCTGGCCTACGG
This sequence comes from uncultured bacterium, assembly GCA_963922445.1. Classification (GTDB taxonomy): domain Bacteria; phylum Chloroflexota; class Anaerolineae; order Aggregatilineales; family Phototrophicaceae; genus DAOTTY01. The sequence continues at coordinate 14,092 of CAWUJQ010000004.1, read as the reverse complement.
GCTTGTCGCCATGTCCGGGTATGTTGCGCTGTATGAGGTATACCGCGGCACCAGGGCACGCACCAAGGCGACTGGTGAAAACCCCTTTATTGCTGTTGCGAAACTGTTCGGGCGCAGCCGTCGTCGCTATGGCGGTTATGTGATTCACATGGGCATCGCCATTATCGGCGTCGGTGTGATTGGTAGCACGCTGTTCCAGTTTGAAACGCAGCGCACCATGCAGCGCGGCGAAACGCTTAACGTTCAGGGCTATCAGCTTACCTTTGACAATATCGACACCGGGCAGATTGCCAGTGATGGCCGCATCATGGACATTGCCACGCTTACGTTGGAACGTAACGGACGCGAACTGAAGACCTTGCGTCCACGCCAAGACCTGTTCCAGCAGTCTGACGGCAGCCTGATGCCGATGACGATTGCTTCGGCACTCAGCACCGTGGAAAACGACTTTTACGTGCTGCTGGTCAACTGGGAATCTATCAGTCCAGACGAAGCCACATTCAAGATTTACGTCAACCCGCTGATTAACCTGGTGTGGTTCGGTGGCTTCGTTCTCATTGTTGGCACAATGATCGCGGCATGGCCTGCGGTTAGCCCGCAGCGTGCCACAAGCAAAGCCAATACTACGCGATTTGCAGGAGCGCCCGCATGACCAACCGACTGATGACCCTGGCGCTTGTAATCATCACGATGGCAGGGGCGGCGTTGCCCGCCTTTGCCCAGGATGGCAACTTCGTCCGTGACCCATCTACGATTACGGCCGATGAGGTAAACGAGATTGCAAAGCAGATGTTCTGCCTGGAGTGTGAGAATATCCCGCTGAATGTGTGCGGCACGCAGGCCTGCATCCAGTGGCGCGAAGAGATTCGCCTGCAACTGGCCGAGGGCAAAACGGAAGACGAAATTCTGGAGTATTTCCGTGTCAATCACGGAGAACACGCCCTGGCTGACCCGCGTGACCCGCTGTTGAGTGGCCTGACGAACATCATCCCGATTTTGGTGAGTGTGTTCGCCGTAGGAATCGGCGGTTTTGTCCTGTATCGCTGGCAAACCGGCAGCAGTGGCGCAGCAGACGCGCCGCGCCCAGCGCCTACCACACCGGACGCATCCGGCCCAGATAACGATTACCTGACGCAGCTAGAGCGAGACCTGAACGCCTGATGACCGACACAGCCTACGACTTCAACGAAACGCAACCCCAACAGGAAACGCCAAAGCGCGGCTTTAACACACTTTCTATTGTGATTATTGCCGCTGTGGTGGTGTTTATCGCGATCATCGGCATTCAGTTGGTACAGCGCAATCACATCGGCACCGTGTTAGACGCCCCCGCTCCAGACTTCACTGTCACAACATTCGACGGAGAAGAGCTTTCGTCCGAATCACTACGGGGCAAAGTCGTCCTGGTGAACTTCTGGGCGAGTTGGTGTGGGCCATGCCACGCCGAGGCCGAAATGCTGGAAAATATGTGGCGCGAGATGCAAGGCGAGAACTTCGTCATCTTGGGAATTACACACTCCGACGTGGAGCGTGACTCCCTGGAGTTTATGGCGCAGTACGACATCACGTACCCGAATGCGCCCGACCCCGCCGCCAAAATCTACGACGACTACGCCCTGACGGGTGTGCCGGAGTCGTTCCTGATTGCACCGGACGGCAGCTTGGCCTACGAGCTGCGTGGCCCGCTGACGGAACGCACAGCCCCCGCTCTACTTGCTGAGATTAACTTATTACTGGAAGAAACCGCATGAGTACCGCCGGAATTGTCGCAGGGATAATCATCACGCTAATTGTCGCGGTTTGGGCGCTGTGGCCGTTTTTTGAAGGCTGGCGCAAGCCCACGCACGACTACGAAACCAATACGCTGGAAAGCGCCCAGGTTCACTATGACCGGGTGCTAACCAACATCCGTGACCTGGACGAAGATCACGCACTAGGCAAAGTCCAGGCCGATTACTATCACACAGAACGCGCCAAATTCGTGGCAGAGGGCGTTGAACTACTCAAGCAAATCGAACAATTTACGCCTCAGCCTGCACCCGCCGCTGCTGACACTGATCTCGATAGCATGATTGAGGCGGCTATAGCCACCAAACGCAAACAGCAGCCAACTTAGGACAATCCGTGATTCACAACGCAACGCACAAGACTCAATCATTTCGTTCACTCGTGGTGGGGTGCGGCCTCGCGCTGGTGTTAGCCGCGTGTAGCAGCAACCTGGCCGGGGAACCTGAAATTGTGAGTACCATTGCGCCCCAAACGCCAGTGCCCACAACCCCACCAACGACAGCACCGATGGAGGCATCTGGCGAAGATGTAGGCCATCCATCTACAGCACCGCAGGTGGCTGTGGGTGCATCCATCTTTGCGCAAAACTGCACGCGCTGCCACGCCGCCAACGGCGGGGGCAACGGCGAGCTGGTTGCAGCCGGTAATGTACCGTACCCCGGCGACATGACCGACCGCCTTGCCGTCGCAGAAGACACCCCCGCCGAGTGGTTCAATACGATTACCGTCGGCAACCTGGAAAACCTGATGCCGCCCTGGGCAGGCTCGCTCAATGAAGAGCAGCGTTGGGCCGCCACCATGTACACGTACACGCTCAGCTACACACCAGAGCAACTGGCCAACGGTGAAACACTGTTCAACACCCACTTTGCTGACTTCGATGGGATTGATTTCGCCGATCAAGAGACGATGGTTGCCACCAGTGACCAGCAAATCTACAACGCGCTCACGGCTGCCGCCCCAGACGACCTGACCGAAGATCAACTATGGGACGCAACCGCCTATGCCCGTTCGATCTCGCTCGACCTGGTTATTCCTGACGGCTCCAACGTGGTGCCAGAAGGCGAACAAGCCGCCCCACCTCCGGTTAGAGTAGCAAACGTCAGCGGGCAAATCACAAATGGCACGGCTGGCGCAGGCGTCCCGGATGAGTTGATGGTTGAGCTTTACGTCTTCGGTAACAATGCTGAGGGCCAGATGCAAATGCTTGACACGCGGGAAATCGCTGTTGAGGACGGCAGCTACACCTTCGAAGATGTCGAAATTACACCAGACAACACCTATGTCGTGGCGGCCAACTACCGTGACCGTCAGTTTATCGGGCCGCTAGTGCCGGGCAGCGCTGCCGGGGAAGACGGGCCTTTGGATTTGCCGTTGGAAGTGTACGAACTGACTGACGACGCATCCGTGCTGGAAATCAACCGCATGGTGATTCAGGTCTCGGCAGAGGCCGACCGCTTACAAGTGGTGCAGGTTGTCTTTCTGGAAAACACCTCTGACCGCATGTTTACGTCTGCACAACCGCTTGACGAAACAGGCGATCAGTACGGGTCTGCTGTGATGTTCTTGCCGCCGGGGGCGGCTGTGGCTGGATTCAGCGAAGAGGGGCGCTATGTCGTCTCTGAAGAAGACTTTGCGGTAATCGACACGCAGCCCGTGATGCCTGGTGAAGAACACGCCATGCAGGTTGCGTACTTCATCCCGTATGACAACAACAGCGCGGTCATCGAACACCCATTGGCCTACCCGTTGGAAGGTGCTGTGCGCCTACTCACGCGCCCAGCGGGTATCGAAATCGACTCCGAGCAGTTTGAGTTGCTCGGTGAGGTTGACCTGAATGGCAACCTGTACGGGGAATATGGCGCCGAACTCACGCTGACGACCAATGACGCAATTCGCTATGAAATCAGCGGTGATGTGGCGGCTGCGCTTGCCAATTCGGGAGCCGCAGCGACTGTCAACGCGGGTGGGGCACCGTCTTACCTGTTAATTACGTCAGCAGTGCTATTTGCCGTATCGGGCATATCCGCATTGGCAGCGGTCGTGCTGTTCGTCCGAGGGCGCAATGACGCGCCGTCCAACGACAAGCAAATTGATGCGCTCGTGGCCAAAATTGCAAAAATCGACAACGCGCATGAAGCGGGCGCTCTTAACCATGATGTGTGGCACCGTCAGCGCGACGAACTCAAAGCACAATTGCGTGACCTCATGCAGCAGGACGGCGGCACCGGGCAACCGGATTTATCCAGCCAACAGCAGACGGACGCCCTGGTCGCCAAAATTGCTGAACTCGATGACGCGCATGAAGCGGGCACCCTCAGCGATGATGACTGGCAGCGTCAGCGTGATGAACTCAAAGCGCAACTGCGCGACCTAATGCAGGGGACCGATGAGTAGCGCAACCGATCACACGCTGATCCAAACGCACGGGCTGGTGAAAGCCTTTGGCTACCGGCCTGTGCTGAAAAAGCTGGACTTCAGCGTAGCACGCGGGGAGTTTGTAGCGTTGCTTGGCCCTAATGGTAGCGGCAAGAGTACGTTACTGCGCCTGCTGGCTGGCCTGAGCAAAGCCACTGCGGGCACCGTTACCGTCGGTGGCTGGGAACTCCCCGGTGAAGCGGCGGCGGTGCGGGCGCAAATTGGTATGGTGGGGCACAAATCTCTGCTGTATGAGGCGCTCACTGCCCGCGAAAACATGCGCTTTTTCGCTAAGATGTACGCGGTGCAGCACGCCGATGACATCATTGACGCACGCATAGAGCGCGTCGGCCTAAAGAAAAATGCCGATCAAATCGTGCGTACATACTCCCGTGGTATGCAGCAGCGCCTGAGTATTGCCCGTGCGTTATTGCACGACCCGGCAGTGCTGCTGTTCGATGAGCCATACACCGGGCTGGATCAAGATGCTGGTGCGATGCTGGACGACTTATTGGCGGGGATGCACAGCGAAGGCCGTACAATTGTGATGTCTACCCATCGGTTAGATCGCGCCCAACATCTTGCATCGCGGGTTGTGATATTGGCAAAAGGTGCCGTTGCCTACGACGCTCCATCCGACGGCACGCCGCTTTACACGGTTTACAGCGACATCACCGGAATGGCAACCGCCCGATGACGACTTCGTTTGTTGCCTCAATGCTGGCCGTGGTGCAAAAAGACCTGTTGGCCGAGGCGCGCAGTCGCGAGATTAGCGGGGCAATGGTGTTGTTCGCGCTGCTGAGTGTAGTGGTGTTTAGCTTTGCGCTGCAACTCGACCTGACCGTGCGCCGCGAAGCCGTGAGCGGCATCTTGTGGGTGACCGTAACGTTTGCCATCGTGTTAGGGTTCAACCGGAGCAGCGCCGCCGAGCGCGAAGGTGGCAGCTTTGATGCTATGCTGATGGCACCCGTCAGCCGGGGGGCAATTTACCTTGGCAAAACACTGAGCAACTATCTGTTTGCGACGATCGTTGGCCTGGTGCTGCTGCCCCTGATGACTGTCATCTACAACGTGCGGCTGACCCATTGGGGTGCGGTGGCGGTGCTGCTGTTGGGCGCGCTGGGGCTTTCGGTCACGGGAACGCTGCTGGCCATGATGACCGTACAAACTCGCACGCGGGAGACCTTACTGCCCATTGTAATGTTACCCGTTGCCTTGCCGCTGCTGCTTGCCGCTGTGAGCGCAACCAGTCGTATTGTGGACGGTGAGCCTACGGCAGAGTGGATCGGCTGGTTGCAGTTGATGGGCGCGCTAGACGTGATTTACTTCGCGTTGTGTTTTTTACTGTTTGAATACGTCGTCGAGGAGTAGCGTTCGCCGCTGCCTTCATCTGATGATGTGATGAGTATTTACTGGAGCAAATGACATGAGCCTTGCAAAAGACATCAACCTACAAGCCGACGAGCAGGCCGAACGCGACCGCCTTCCGGTCACACTCACTGCGTTGACGTGGTTCACGGTCGCCGTGGTGCTGTTTGGACTGTACATGGCGTTTGGCTACGCTGGCACCGACACCGAACAGGGTGAAGTGCAGCGCATTTTCTACATTCACATGCCGTCGTTCTTTGGCGCATTCACTGCCTTTATCGCGACGGTAATTGGCGGCGTGATTTACCTGCGCACGCGCAGCATCACATGGGATCATATCGCGCTGGCTGGCGTTGAGGTTGGTTTGCTGTTGTCACTGGTCAACCTGGCAACGGGTGCAATCTGGGCGCGCCCCATCTGGAACACGTGGTGGACGTGGGACCCGCGCCTGACAAGTGCTGCGATCATGGCCCTAACTTACTCTGCCTATCTGATGCTGCGTGCCGGGGTCGAAAACCCTGAACAGCGCCGCCGCTTTGCTGCCGTCTATGGCATCTTGGCGATTACAACCGCTCTTGTTACGCTGTTGATTATCCGCGTGCGGCCAGACACCATCCACCCGGTGGTTGTTGGCCCTAGCCCGCAAAGTCAGGCACAGGGCGCATTCGAGCTTCAGGCCACACGCGGTGTCGCCGCTGCCTTGCTCGTTAATCTACCCGTGTGGGGACTAATCCTGCCGATCACGCTGATGTGGTGGCGCGTGCGTTTGGAGCGGGCGAGCGAGCGCGTTGAACAACTAAAAGCCACAGTCCTGGAGGGCTAAAATGCCAAATACAACCCCAGAAACCCTGAACTTCCTGCTGCTGGGTGTGGGCGCTACCGCAGTGATGATGGTTGGTTATATTGCGTCACTGCTGCTGCGCCATCGCAGCCTACAAAAAGATATGGAACTGATTGAACAGCTCCGTCAAGAGGACTAACAGCGTGTGGCGGGTAATGGCAGGCGGGTCGCTGGCCGTATTACTGCTGCTGGTGGCCTGTACAACCAATCAAGTACAAGCGCCAACAGAGCCGACGGTTATCCCATTCCCCACGATGACCGTTGGCAGCCGCGTCGAGGGCCAACTGCCGACGCCGTTGCCCGCGTTCGCTGAACTGCTGCCCAATCCGGCAACAGCCGTCGCTGCGGCTAGCTTGCCTACCGCCACGCCGAACTACACCGAATGCCCCGAAGCGAACGCGGCAGCAGTGTTGGGCACAAACACATCAATGCCCAACGCTATTCTCGCCTATCTGAACGATGGCGGGGATGCACTTCAGGCCCAACTCGAGGCATCTGGCAGCGTGACTGCCGTTGGAGTCGTCCGCGATGAATTTGACCTGACGGGCGAAGGCACGCCAGAGGTCATTGTTGCCTACAGCAGTGCCGATCAAGGCGGCTCAATGCTCGTCCTTACCTGTGAAAATGGCCGCTACGGACTGCGCTACCAAAATACAGATTTAGACGGCACGCCGCAGGTACTCCGCGTAGGCGATATGAACAACGACACCGTCCCAGATGTGCTGTTCACAGCGGAAACATGTAGTGAAGCCGATGGCCTGTGCCTGTTTCGCACAGTGATGATCTCCTGGCAGGCCAATCAGGGGCGCTTTGCTAACCTGATGAACACCGACCCTGACGGTGACACCCCCCCGACGATTGTCGACGTAGACAATGATAACGTGATGGAAGTGGTCACGCGCCAGGAAGGGAGTGGCACCTCGGCCACTGGGCCGCTGCGTACAGGCACGCAAATATACGACTGGAATGGCGAAACCTACGTGCTGTCTGTATCACGGCCCAGCCCAATTCGTTACCTCATCCAAGCCGTTCATGAGGGTGACCGCGCCTTCCGTGAAGAGCGGATGGCGGATGCGGCTCGATTGTATCTATACGCCTATGAGGAGGGCGTAGACGAACTTGGGTACTGGTACGGCGGCAGTGAGCGCGATATTCTGTCTACCTATTTGCTGTACCGCATTCTGTTGACGTTTACATTCGCAGAAAACGGCGACCCGCTCAGCGTATTTGAGGAAACCCGTAACGCCTATCCGAACCTGGAAGAAGCGCCCGTTTATGCCCGCATGACGGACATCTTCTGGAGTACTTATCAAGAGTCAAACAATTTAAACGTGGCGTGCCAGGCTGTGCTGGCATTTGTCAATACGCAACCCGCCACCCTGGATTTGCTCAATCGTTACGGCACACGCAACCCGACCTACACCCCACAAAGCTTGTGCCCGTTCTAACCACCTAGAAGAGGAACCGATGACCAACATAGTCGAATACTTCAACGCAAAACAAGACGACATGGTGCAATTGCTCACCCAACTGGTAGAGCATGAAACGCCTAGCCACAACAAAGCAGCCGTAGATGCCCTGGCTGATACCCTTGTCGAGTGGCTGGAAGGTACGCAACCGTCATCTATCACACGCATCCCCATGACGGATGTTGGTGATATGGTCATTGGGCGCTGGAACGAAGACGCGCCACAAAAACCAATTGTTGTACTCATGCACACGGACACTGTGTGGGAAGTAGGCACGTTGGCACAGCGCCCCGTGCAGATTGACGACGAGGGGCGGCTTTATGGGCCGGGTGCCATCGACATGAAGGGCGGGCTTGCCGTTGCCATGACAGCGCTAGAGGGTTTGATCGACCTGGGCCAAATGCCCAATCACCCTATCTGGTTTGCGTTTACCAGCGACGAGGAAATCGGCAGCCACGCGTCTACACCCCACATCAATGAGATGGCTGAGCAAGCGGGTCTGGTCATGGTGATGGAACCGCCGACATCAGAAGGGGCCATCAAAACGGGCCGCAAGGGGGTCGCGACTTACACCATCACCGTTGAGGGGCGTTCTTCTCATGCGGGCAACCACCCAGAAGAGGGCATCAATGCCGTGCTGGAAATGGCCCAACAAATCACTGCGATCAGCAAACTGCAAGACCTGCGCAACGGTGTCTCTGTGGCCGTGAACACTATTGAAGGTGGCAGCGCCACTAACGTCATTCCAGCGAAAGCCGTCGCTACAGTGGATGTGCGCACCTTTAGCCAGTACGATATGGATCGCATCCACGAAGAACTGATGGATTTATTCCCCAAAATTCCAGGCGCAAAAGTACATACAGAACTGCATCACATGCGTGGGCCAATGGAACGCGATGAGCAGATGGAGCGCACCTTCGAGCAGTGCCAGCAAATTGCTAAGTCCATTGGCCTGAGCGTGTATGAGGACACTGTGGGCGGCGGCAGTGACGGCAACATCACCGCCAGCCTGGGCGCTCCTACCCTGGACGGGCTTGGCCCGCGTGGTGCCGGCCTTCATGCTGACCACGAGCATGTGATTGTCCGGTCAATGCCACAGCGGGCGGCCCACATCGCCGCAATGCTGCGCGACTGGCAGTTTAGCTAAACGTCGCTACAGGCATCGAACTCGGCCAAATCAAGCAGCCACAGGCCGCCATTGATCCCGTTCGCCGCCAGTGCAATCGTTGTTCTATCCGGGGAAAGCTGCATGTAGGCACGATCTTCCGTGCCGATATTGAGCGGTAGTGGCACTAACTCGGTCAGCTCGGCTTCGCGGCGATCATAACAGTAGAGGAAGGCGTCCTCATCAGCATCGGTCAGTGCAAAGTAGATCACATCTTCCGTGCGGGGGCCGCCGCGCAACCGGTACACGGGTGCCGGGAAGTTATTCCCTGGCAGCGTTTCCCACTCAAACAGGCGCTCGTACTGTTCGACCGCTGGTTGCTTGAGGTAAAAGCCCGGCGTTTCGTCATCGTTGAACGTCCCGCTCACAATAAACCGCGACACATCCGGTGAAGCGCCCGGTACCGTCACCGATGGCGTGCTAAACCGTTCCGCTGTGCTGAGGTAAGCCGCTGCTGACGTCGCTGCCAGATAGGTGACGCCATCGCCATAGCCACCATAGTAATACGCTACGAAGCGCTCTTCCGGCAGCCAGTTGATGCCTTGCAGTGTGCTGCGGAACAACTCTGCATCAATCACACGCAGGAATGTGCCATCCGGTTCAGCCGTCAGCAGCGTGTTGATGTCGTTCTGATAGATCAGCCGTCCACCGTCAACAGGCGCGAACGTAAGGTAGGAGCGGTTGTACAGCACCGGATCGGTCAGTTCCAACCGCTCGATTACTTCAGGGTCGGTGGCTTCTTCAAAATGAGGATGCTCAATCGCCTCGGACTCATCCGCTGCTGGATCATATTCATACCAGTCATACGTTGTAAACACATCGCGGTAGCAACCCACCCCGTATAGCAACGAAACACCCGTGATTTCAGTTTCGCCCGCGTCGTTCGTTTCGGTTTCCGTATTCCACTCCATCCCGGCGACTTCACGGGTGCTAATGCGTGTGATGCCATCGGCCAGTTCAGTCATGTCTGCTTCGGTAGCATCCGTAGACTGACCTTCAGGGATGATTTCGACACGGTCGAAGTCGGTTTCATCGCTGTAGAACTCCAGTGTGGCGGCAAAGCGCTGCTCACCTTCCGGTTGCAGGGCGAACTCAAACGGCACGCTTTTGCCACACTGGTTGACCAGGAAGCCAATGCCCTCGCCAATAATCTCGCCATCGTCGTCGTAGATTTCGGCAAAAACCTGAACATCCGTGAAGGCATTGCGCCCCTCATTCACAATGACCCCGCTGGCAATCTGCTGTTCCACACCAAATATATCAACCTGCATGGTTACTTCAATATCATCGGCGGTTAGCGGCTCCGCCTGGGCAAACGCTGTACAACTGATGGCCAAACACGCCAGCCCCATCACCAGATGTCGCATCATATCGCTCTCTTTTATGCCTTACTGAATCGGACGGCCAGGATTATAATGGCCGAACCTGAAAGCCAACAGCCATTCTCACGCTCACTCACGGAATCCGCATGAACCAAGTCACGGACATCGTCAATTCCTTCCAGCAGCGCTACGGTACCGACCCAACGCACTTTGTTCGGGCACCGGGCCGCGTCAACCTGATTGGCGAACACACCGACTACAACGACGGCTTTGTGCTGCCCATGGCCATTGAACATGACATTCACATCGCGCTGGAACCGCTAGATGTGCCCGAAGTGCATCTATACTCCACGAACTTCGACGCAGAAATCCGCTTTCCGCTAGATGGCTTCACCCGCCAGGAAATGAGTCCGGCAGAGTACGTCAAAGGCATGACGCGTGCGCTGCAAAACAACGGCCACACGCTAAGCGGTTGGCGCGGCGTCATCACCGGGGATATTCCGGATGGTGCCGGGTTGTCGTCGTCCGCTGCAACAGAAATGGTCGTCGGGCAGGCGTTTGCAGTACGCGGCGGGCTAACTATTACACCAACAGACATGGCAAAGATGGGGCAATGGGTGGAAAACGAATGGCTCGGCCTGGGCAGCGGCATCATGGATCAGATGATTAGCGCGTCTGGCGTGGCTGGCAATGCCTTGCTCATCGACTGCCGCAGTCTGGAAACCGAACTCGTGCCCATCCCGGACGACACAACCGTTTTCATACTCGATACAGGCACCCGGCGCGGTCTAGTCGATAGCAAATACAATGAGCGCCGCCAACAGTGCGAGGCCGCCGCCGCCTTTTTCGGCGTGCCGAAGCTGCGTGATGTGACGTTTGAACAATTCACTGCCCGCGAAGCAGACCTGGCTGAACTGCCACGCAAGCGTGCCCGTCACATCATTACAGAAAATGCCCGTGTCCTTAGAGCACGTGACGCGCTTAACGCGGGGGCGGCCACCGAGTTCGGCCAACTCATGAACGAAAGCCACGTCAGTATGCGCGATGACTTCGAGATCAGTAGTCCTGCACTCGACGCAATGGTGCGCCACGCCCAAAACCATCCGGGCTGCTTTGGTGCCCGCATGACGGGCGGCGGCTTCGCCGGCTGTGCAGTTGCCCTGGTACGGCGAGAGGTTGCAGAAGCATTCGGAAAGATAGTGGCCGAAGCCTATGCCCAAGAAACAGGCAACGAGCCGCAAATTTACGTCTCGCAGCCAACAGACGGCGCTGGGCCAGTGCTCCAGGATGCGTGATGTTTCGGGTTGCCCTGGTTGATGACCATCCACTGATCCTCAAAATCCTCAAGCATGAACTAGCGCGTGAGTTCGATATTCACATCGTATGGCAGTCCGGGGATGTGTCGCAATTGATGGCCGCCGTCAACCAGGACACGCCCGATGTACTCGTGCTGGATTTGGGATTTGCAGGGCAAGGCTTTGAGCCAGTCTCTGCTGTGAAGGACTTGTTGGCGCGCTTTCCGTTTATGGCCATTCTTGTACTGACGGGCCACGACGACCCGGTTTGGATCGAAGAGTTGATCGAAGCAGGCGTGAAAGGTTACGTTGTCAAAAGCGATGACTTTTCTATGCGCATTGCCGACGGCATCCGGGCGGTGGCGAGTGGGCGCACATTCCTGTCGCCCACCGCAATGGCCGGCCTCATGGAATCGCAGCAGCGCCACACACTCACCACCCGCGAGCGCACAATCTTGCGGTTGGCCGTCGAAGGCCACTCCAACCCAGAAATTGCCGACATCTTAGGCGTGGCCCACGGCACCGTCCGCAATCACATCAGCAATATCTACACCAAGCTCAATGTAGACACCCGCGATGCCGCTATCCGAGCGGCGCAAAGCCTGCGGGAAATTCCCAAGCCGGGAGCCACATCGCGCCACGAACTGCGCACCCCCCTGCATACCCTCATCGGTATGGCTCGGATGCTGCAAACCCGCGTGGACAAAGACGGCTCCCTGGCTGCGGATGACGCACGGGAGTATCTGACGCAAATCCTGGCAGAAGCTGAGCGCCTTAACGGCCTGATTGATGACTTGACATGAAAACAATTCTTTACGTTGAAGATCACCCACCAGCCCGTATGCTCATGCGTGCCATCATCGAAGACCTGACCGACTTCAGCCTCATTGAGGCAGCAGACGGCGCACAAGCAGCGGCCTTAGCTGGGCAGCACCAGCCCGACCTCTACCTGCTGGACATGGACTTACCCGACACCGACGGCCTGCAACTTAGCCAAACCCTGACGGCTATTCATACCGCGCCTGTTGTGCTGGTCAGCGCCTATGCGGAAGCGATCACGCCGGATAGACTCAACGAGCAAGTGCAATTCTATATCGCCAAACCCCTGGACCCTGACCATGTGGCGGACACTCTTCGACGGGCCATTCCCTGACGCCCAAAGCACACTCCCGCTTGCGCTGCAAGATCAAGCCGCGCAGTCCATTCGGCGTTACTGGCTGTCGCATGCTTGGCAGCTTGTGCTTGGGCAGTTCGTCATCTGGTGGGCGGCCCACTATCGGGGGGCACTCAACCCGGAGGTCTACCTGGGGCTGGCAATTATTATCACTGTTGCATATGCGCTGGCGCTGGTTTCCATCACCGAAGTGTGGCTGGTCGGGACGTTGGTGCTATTTGGCATCCAGGGCATTCTGATCGGTGGCCTGGGTGCGGTGACATCCTTATCGTTTATGGTGCCTTACACCATCGCCAGTATGACCATGAGTGGACGGCGGCGCTTGCTCGTGCAAATGGCTTGCGTGATGGCATTCTGGGGCAACCTCGTCTACGAAATCTTGCCCGTGTTGCCGCAACTGCAACCGACAGATTTCATTCTTGTTAGCTACAATATCCTGATTGCCGCCTTTACTTTCCAAACGCTGCGCCACCTGAACCAGTACGCCGTCGAAATCAACGCGGGTTATGTGGCAAGCGAAGTCCGTATGCAAAGTCATCGTTTTTTGGCGCGGGTAAGCCACGAACTGCGCACCCCGCTGAGTTCCACGCTTGGCTTTAGCAAAATGCTGCGCCGCGCCGACCTGCCTGATAAGTACAGCCAGTATCTCGAAAAGGCCATTGAGGAGGGCGAACACCTCAATAACCTCGTCGGTGACCTGCTGGACAGCGCCCACCTTTCAACGGGCAAGCTCACGCTCAGCAAGGGGGCCTGCGATGTGAATGCCATCTGTGAGGCGGTTGCCGACGAACATCGGCCCAACCTTGGCCCTAACGTCACGTTGCAAACTGACCTAGCACCCGCTATCCCGGTGATTCAAGCCGACGCCATGCGACTGCGGCAAGCCATAGGCAATCTGACTGCCAACGCGATCAAACACACAGAACGCGGCACCGTTACCCTGCGCTCCCGCTGCCACGACGAGCATATCTACATAGATGTAGCGGACACAGGCAGCGGCATTAGCGAGGAGCAGCAAGCGCTTATTTTTGTGCCCTTTGTGCAATTGGACGCGCGGCGCGCAGGCGTCGGCTTAGGACTGGACATCGCTTTGCAACTTGTGCGCTTGCACGGCGGTGACATCCACCTGCAAAGTAAAGTAGGCGCGGGCAGCACATTCACTATCGACCTACCTCTGAATCCGGCGTAGGCTTTTGCGCCGGATTGCCCACCAACCGAGGCTATTGCCATGACAACCACCCCCGTGCCGCCG
>CAWUJQ010000003.1:0-66882 GCA_963922445.1 uncultured bacterium | reverse complement strand
TGTAGCCGCCTTCGCGGTCAAGCAAAATGATCGTGAAGGGGTACTTTCTCAAGACTCTCGCCCGCCCTTTTCGCAGCAGTGTTCGGGCCCGTGCGGGATGGCACGGCATGAGGGGGTTAACTGCTTGGCATGCTCGAATGCCATCCAATCCCCTAGAATATACTATAACGTCAACCAGGGTCGCATAAAAGCAATCACTCTTGTTTATCACCTATCCGCGACAGGTCAGCCATACAAGCTAATCTCGAACTATCGATAATACCCATTTGCTACCAACTTATGCAGAGATTGTCCTGAGCAGCGTTCCTAACCTTGCCACCCCATCTGTAATATTCTCCTCTGAAGCACCTGCATAGCCTAAAACCAATCCACTCCGAGGCGGCGTGCCAATATAGAAACGAGAGATTGGCAAGGCCTCGATACCTTCCTTTTGCATCTCATGGAAAACAAATTCATCAGAAATGTAGTCCGGCAACCAGATAACCATGTGCATGCCAGCAACAGAATGACCTGTGGATACCACATCACCTAGCTCGCGTTCGATTTCTTTTAGCAAGTGTAGACGCCGCTGCGCGTAAAGGCTTCTGGCTCGTCGAATGTGCCGACTAAAGTGGCCTTCGCGTATAAAGTCATTCAAGACAAGCTGCGTAATGGACGGTGTGCGTAAGTCAATGAGAGTCCTCGCTGCGGTAAACACATCTACTAGGTCTTCCGGGACAATCAAGTAGCCAATACGCAACCCCGGAAACAAAACCTTACTGAACGTGCCAACGTAGATGACACGCCCCGACGCATCCAGTCCCTGAAGAGACATCAATGGATGCCCTTCATACCGAAACTCATGATCGTAGTCATCTTCGATAATCCACGCGTCATTCTGATTGGCCCAATTGAGGAGTTCGCTGCGTTGTTTCAGGTTCATCACACTCCCGATTGGAAATTGCAAAGATGGTGTGACATAGGCCAGGCGGGCATCGGGTGCTTGCTCAAGCCCATCCTGCACACGTAGACCGTTTTCGTCCACGTCAATAGGAACAAGGGTGGCATCTGCACTGGACAGCACCCAACGCGCCCCCAAATAACCAGGGTTTTCCAACCAAACTTTATCACCCGGGTCTAACAGCACACGACTGGCCAGGAATAAACCATGCTGGGAGCCATTGCAGATAATGACCTGTTCTGGTTTGCACTGCATAGCTCTGGCCCGGTTCAGGTACTCCGCAATTGACTGGCGCAGTGGGTAGTAACCAGCACCATCGGCCAGGCGATAATCAAATTCGGACTTAACGGAATTGCGATAATGGTATGACATGATGCGCGACCAAATGCTGAACGGAAAAATTTCAACAGATGGCATTCCGATTGTGAACACGTAATCTGGGTTCGTCGTGCGGCGTGGTGTGAACTCCATTGCCGTTAGTTGTTGCCCGCGCGCCGAGATGCTGCGTTGTTCCGGGTGTATCAGGGGCGTGATTTGCCCGGTGCTGTCTAGTTCCATCAGCTCTTGTGGCAGGTTAATGGTGATGTAAGTGCCAGACCCACGCTTGGTATCCAGGTAGCCTTCTGCAATAAGTTGCTCAATGGCTTCCAACACGGTATTTCGGGATACCCCAAATAACTGCGCCATGTCCCGCGATGACGGCAGTCGAACACCGGCTTCCAACCGACCGGAGATGATCGCCTGGCGCAATCCGTCGTACAGTTGGCGATAGATCGGTTGATCTCCATTTCTATCAATATCTACCAATGTTAAAAGATAAGTACCCGAGGATGTGCCTGACAAATTGGTACCCTAAACTAGCACTGAATTGGTACTTGTAACTGTACCACAAAAGAGTAAGCTCATTTATGGTCTAGATTCATCGTTGTGCAGCATTTAAATGCAGGTCAAACTAAAATTATTGCAAGCTGGGTGAACCAGTCGTTTGTATAACGTGATGACAGACGAGCCAAATTCAAAATAAACAACAAGGAGTTGTGTTTCATGTATCGCACCAAATTTGCTTTTTTGTTGATTGCATTGTTCTCGCTTACGATATCCAGCGTGTATGCGCAGGATGGCATGATAACCGAGGTTGGCGAGTTGGAGGGTGAACTGCGCATCGTAGCCTGGGCAGGTTACATTGAACGGGGTGCAACGGACCCGAATTTTGACTGGGTCACCGATTTTGAGGCAGAAACAGGGTGTATGGTCAGCCAGCAGGTTGCCGCTACATCTGACGAAATGGTTGCGCTGATGAACCAAGGTGGGTTCGACCTGGTGACCGCCTCTGGTGATGCTAGCCTGCGCCTGATTGCTGGTGAGCGCGTGCAACCCATTAACATTGATCTGGTCCCAAGCTGGGATACGGTTGATGAGCGCCTGCAAGAAGCGCCCTGGCACTTTGTGGACGGTGTTCACTATGGTGTGCCGTATCAGTGGGGTTCCAATGTGTTGATGTACAACACCGAAGTATTCGGGGACACGCCGCCAGAAAGCTGGGCAGTAACCTTCGAAGAAATGACGCTGCCGGACGGTGAAAGTAATGCCGGGCGCGTTCAAGCTTATGACGGGGCCATCTTCATTGCAGACGCAGCGCTCTACCTGAAGTACCACAACCCGGAGCTTGGCATCGAAGACCCCTACGCGCTTGATGAAACCCAATACCAGGCGGCCCTGGATTTGCTGCGCCAGCAACGCGAACTGATCGGTCGCTACTGGCACGAAGCATTCATCCAGATTGATGACTTCACTAATGAAGGCGTTGCTGCGTCTGGCTCATGGCCGTTCCAGGTAAACTTGCTGCAGGCCGCTGAAGCACCGGTAGCCAGTACGATTCCGGTAGAGGGGGCAACCGGCTGGGCTGATACAACCATGCTCCACGTAAATGCTCCGAATCCGAATTGTGCATATATGTGGCTGGAGCACTCCCTCAACCTGAACTTGCAGGGTGACCTGGCGGCATGGTTCGGCTCTGTTCCATCAGTACCTGCTGCCTGCGAGGGCAGTGAGCTGCTGGGGCCTGATGGCTGCACCACCAATGGCTTTGACAACTTCGACCGCATTGAGTTCTGGCGCACCCCGGTTGCCGACTGCGGCGATGATCGCGGAGAAGTGTGTGTGCCGTACTTCAAGTGGGTTACGGACTACATCGCGGTTATCGGCGGTCGCTAAACCAATCACATAGGGCAACACTGTGGGCATGTCTTGAGGGCATGCCCATAATTGCTTCTATACCAAACGATTGGATGCGTAGGCGCAATCCAAGCCAGTTGCTGCTAGGCATCTGCTTCCCCCATACTTTTCAAAAATAAGGATATTTGATTATGCAACATAAATTGTGGATAAACGGCGCATGGCATGACACGAACGGTGGCACCATGATGGCTGTTGAAAACCCTGCCAACGGCGAAACGATTGCTGAGGTTGTGAATGCCAGCCGCGCTGATGTGGACGCCGCCGTGCAGGCCGCCAAGACTGCATTTTATGACGGTCGTTGGTCCAAGCTGACGCCGTCCGAGCGGTCGCTAGCACTGCTGAAGCTTGCCGATCTGCTGGAAGCCAATCAGGAAAAATTTGCACGGTTAGAATCTGAAGACAGTGGTAAACCCTATGAAGGGACAAGCCTGGGTGCCGACCTGCCGTTTGCTGTAGACAATATTCGCTTCTTTGCTGCTGCCGCCCGCGACGTTCATGGCAGCATGGCGGGCGAGTATCTGGAAGGCTACACCTCCATCTTCCGCAAGGAGCCTGTGGGTGTTGTGGGGCAAATTGCTCCCTGGAACTATCCGATTTTGATGGCAATTTGGAAGTTTGGGCCAGCCCTGGCTGCTGGTTGTACGACGGTCCTCAAGCCCGCCCCGTCTACCCCGATGACAACCTTGCTGCTGGCTGAACTCACAAAAGAAGCGGGCATCCCAGATGGCGTATTCAATGTCGTCACCGGGGATAACGATACTGGACAGGCCATGGTGGAGCACCCGGACATTCGCATGATTAGCCTGACGGGTTCCACTGGTACCGGCAGGAAGATCATGAAGACAGCGGCAGAAACGCTCAAGCGTGTCCACCTGGAGTTGGGCGGTAAGGCACCGCTCCTTGTGTTTGATGATGCCGACCTGGACGCCCTTGCTGAAGGTGCGAAAATTGCCTCAACGTTCAATACCGGCCAGGATTGCACAGCCGGAACCCGTGTTTACGTCCACGAGAGTAAGTATAACCTGGCGCTGGAAGCCGTTGTCGAGTCCATGCGGTCTGTAAAAGTCGGGGATCCGTTTGCCGCCGATACCGAGATGGGGCCGATGATTTCCGGCGTGCAGCGTGAGCGTGTACAGGGCTACATTGAACGCGCGAAGGCCGCCGGAGCCAAGGTAATCACAGGGGGCGGTGTGCCGAGTGGGTTCGACGCAGGCTACTACATTGAGCCGACCGTCATTGTAAACGCTGCGCAGGACTCTGAAATCATCCAGCAGGAAGTGTTTGGGCCAGTTCTGACGCTCAACAGCTTCAAGGATGATGCCGAAGCCATTCACTATGGCAATGATGTGCTGTACGGGCTGGCGGCCTCCGTCTGGACGGCTGACGTTGGCCGGGCAATGCGTTTGGCGCGGGACCTGGAATACGGCACCGTTTGGATCAACGATCACATCCCGCTGACCTCTGAAACACCTCACGGCGGCTTCAAGCAGTCCGGTTTTGGCAAGGATTTGTCTGCCGAGGCGGTACGCGATTATCAAATAACCAAGCATGTGATGGTTAAACTCGATGAGTAGTTCAACACCCGATCGTGAAGTGGCGATTCGACTTCATAGGTTGAGTCGCCACTTTGGCGATGTAAAGGCAGTTGACGACATCACTTTGGACATCTGTGACGGCGAATTTTTCACCTTACTGGGGCCGTCTGGCAGCGGCAAAACGACGTGCCTGCGCTTAGTGGCCGGGTTCGAGCAACCGACATCGGGACACATTGAGCTGTTCGGTGAGCATGTGGAAAGCACACCGCCTTACGAGCGCAATGTGAATACGGTGTTCCAGGACTATGCCCTATTTCCGCATATGACGGTGGAGGAAAACATCGCCTATGGGTTGATGATTAAAAAGGTTCCCAAAAACGAGCGCAAACGCCGTGCCCAGGAAATGCTGGACCTTGTGCAGTTACCCAACGTGGGCAACCGCAGGCCAAATCAACTGTCTGGTGGTCAAAAGCAGCGCATCGCCCTGGCACGCGCCCTTGTTATGGAACCGCGTGTGCTGCTGCTGGACGAGCCGTTAGGCGCGCTGGACTTGAAACTGCGCCAACAAATGCAGGTTGAACTCAAGTCGATTCAGCAAAACATTGGCATCACATTTATTTTTGTGACGCACGACCAGGAAGAAGCCCTGACGATGAGTGATCGCATTGCCGTGTTTAATGCGGGCAAAATCGAGCAGGTCGGTACACCAACCGAGGTTTACGAACACCCCAAGACGAAATTCGTCGCCGGGTTCGTGGGCACAACCAATATTCTAGACACGCAAATCGCTCAACCCATTACGGGCCAAAGCACCCCCATCGCCATTCGCCCAGAGAAGATTGTGATGGAATCGGTAGAAAGTCCCGTCCCCGAAGACAGGTATTTCGCCGATGGTTCCATCAATGAAATTCTCTATTTGGGCGTCAACACACGCTACAAAATCGCGTTGGAAAGCGGCGGCGAAATCGTTTTACTCCGGCAAAACATGGTGGAGGCGACCGAACAGACGCAGCAGCAGCTTGGGCAGCGCGTTCGCCTGTTGTGGCGGAAAGACCACACCCTGCACCTTTCGAGTTAAGGAGTTCATCATGGCGATAGATACAAAACCTTCACCTGTCACATCCTCTATACAAGGTGATAACACCTCCTCCCTCCGTAGGATAGCCAACTACTTCTACCAGCATCCCAATTACGCTTTACTGGCCCTGCTGCTGCCGATTCTGCTTTGGCTTGGCGTTGTCTATGTGGGGTCTCTGCTTGCGCTGATCACACAGAGCTTTTACAGCTTAGACCAATTCACAGGTCTGATCAGTCGTGAATTTACGTTAGAGACCTATGCCCAACTTTTCACGATTGCGAATATCGAAATTTTTACACGCACAACCGTGATGGCTGCGGTGGTGACGGTTACCTGTGCTGTGGTGGCGTTTCCGCTGGGGTATTTCATGGGGCGCTTCGCGGGGCCTCGGCAGAAGGGCATTCTGTACCTGATGGTGCTGCTTCCCTTGTGGTCCAGCTACATCGTCCGTGTATATTCCTGGAAGCTCATCCTGGCTCAAGAAGGGATGTTTAACTGGCTTGTCACGCAGTTACAACTGAACGGGCTGCTAGACATGGTGCTGAGCATTCCAGTGATTGGTGGGCCGTCGCTGTCGATTTCATTCATTGGGACGTGGATTGTCTTTGTGTACATCTGGCTGCCCTACATGATTTTGCCAATTCAGGCCGCCGTCGAACGTGTGCCATCATCGCTACTGCAAGCTTCAGCAGACCTGGGCGCAAAACCCGGAACGACATTCCGCAAGGTCATCTTGCCAATGGTGTTCCCCGGTATGGTTGCAGGGTCCATATTCACGTTCTCCTTGACGCTTGGTGACTACATCATCCCCGGCGTCATCGGAAATTCGCGTTACTTTATCGGTCAGGCCGTCTATGCGCATCAAGGTACTGCTGGGAACATCCCGCTGGCCGCTGCCATGACGGTGGTCCCCATCGTTATCATGATTGTGTATTTGCTCATCGCACGTCGATTGGGGGCTTTCGATGCGCTCTAAGTCATTTGGTCAGGATGCAGGCATTGGACTGAAGATTGCTACTGGGCTGGTATTGTTGTTTCTTCACTTTCCGGTTTGGGTGATTTTCCTGTATGCGTTCACCACCGAAGAAGCCTCTTTCCGCTTTCCGCCCCCCGGCCTTACTACCCAGTGGATTGGTGTAACACTGCAACGTGAGGACTTTTGGGAGGCGTTCAGTCTGTCGCTGCGTACGGCAAGCGTGGCTACCCTATCAGCGATTGTGTTGGGCACATTGGCATCTATGGCGCTTGCCCGCACAAACTTCTTCGGGCGCGAGCCGATCTCGCTCATGATTATTTTGCCGATTGCGCTCCCGGGCATTGTTACGGGTATTGCGTTGCGCTCAGCCATCAGCCTGATGGGGATTGATTTTAGCTACTGGACGATTGTTTTAGGGCACGCAACTTTCACGGTTGTGATTGTTTACAACAATGTCGTTGCCCGGTTGCGGCGAACGTCACACTCTCTAACTGAAGCTTCGATGGATTTAGGTGCCTCGCCGTTTCAGACATTCCGTTACATCATTTTGCCACGCATTTCGACCGCGATACTAGCGGGTGCCATGCTGGCCTTTGCCCTTTCCTTTGACGAAGTCATTGTGACGACATTCACGGCAGGGCAGCAGCAAACACTCCCAATTTGGATTTTTAGCCAGTTGACGCGCCCCCGTGACCGTCCGGTAACCAATGTAGCCGCTATGTTCGTCATGATAGCAACGTTCGTGCCGATCGTAATCGCTTATTACGCGACCCGCGAAACGGACGAGAGTTAATCACGGTCAATTAGTTTCCATGAGGTATATTAGAGGCCAAAATGCCGAGAAAACACCTTTTGTGGAGCTACAGTTTGATGAAGGAACACGCGCAGGATGGTTACCTGCCGCAAGCGGCTTTTCCAGACTGGCTGGGTAGTTCAGCATATTTCACGGGGTCAGTCTTGTCCGCACAATACGGGACCCCAAACGGGGAGGAGCCTTTACATATCCTTTAATAATAAAATTTAATATATGCAATATTATAATAATATAAATGTCCGCCTCATGCCGATGTCCTCGCATCGTCCGCTTGATCCCCTACCTGCACCAATATTTCATGGATGGCGGTCAACGACGGACACACCCAACTGATGATGTGTGCAGACTGAGCCAACACGGCCCAACAGGCCGCATCGCCGTAGGCAGAAAAGCCAGGATGCCACTTTACAAGGTCTTGGATGTAGCTTTCGGGTTGGGAGGCGTTGCCGTACGTTTACCAGCATGCCGCCAACTGGCCAGCCTGAGCATACCGAGAGCCAATGGTATGCAGCGCTGACGCGCGGCTGTAACCAGCTTCGATCCCACGCGCCCCCCCCCAACGCCTCCTCCCACCGCTGGCTTTTATCCATTCCATCATATTCTCTGCGCCAGCGATAGTATGGCTGCACGCTGACCGTGATCTGGCGAGCGACCTCCTTGGACATGTGGCTCTGTGCTGCCAGTAATTCGGCTTCGCGTAACTTGTCGATGATCTCTTCCGGTTTGTAGTGTTTTCTTGGCATCTTTGCCCGCCAGTTGACTCAAATCGCATCACACGATTTGGATCATGTATTGGGGGACAGGCAGTTTGCAAATGCTCTGTCAAACATGTCATAATCGCCATGTGGTGATTTTTTAATGTACAAACTAAGCAATATGGAGCTGCTTTATGAAATTCAGATTTTTGCTAGGGATTCTCTTTAGTCTCGTTATCGCTCTCGGTTCGGTTGTTGGTACTGCCGATGTGCATGCCCAGGACAACACGATTACGTTTCTGACACCGCCGTGGGGTGTGCCGCCTGATGAGGAAGCACTGAATACCTTCATGGAAGAGAGCGGTATCACAGTAGAAATTCAGTCCGTTCAGATGGAAGACCTGTTCAGCCGTGTTCAGGTGGCTGCGGCAACAGGTGAAGTGGCGGCAGACGTGATTTTCCTGACGGAAGAAGCGCCGTCCAACATCGTTGCAACCGGCAACATGATGCCACTAAACGACCTTGTTGGGAGCCTCGATATTGAAGACTACAACAAGCTTGATTTCTGGACTGTTGATGATCAGGTGTTTGGTATCCCCACGTATCTACAGCTCGTCATGATGGATTACAACGCAGCTACCCTGGCAGAAGCTGGCTTTGATGCCCCCCCAACCACGTGGGCTGAGATGGTTTCCATGTCCGAAGCCATTCGTGAGCAGGGCATTGAAGATAATCCGGTTGCTATGGGAGCCATTGACTGGTCATGGTACCTGATTGCACTCTCCATGGGTGATCCGATGTTCGATGAAGATCTGAACCCTGTATTTGCCGATGAAGGGTCCAAGGGGCGTGAGGCGATGGGGCTTCTGTTGAGTATGTTTGAGTCTGAACTCATCAGCCCGGAAATTCTTGCTGGTTCCAGCACACAACACTCGCTGTTCTGGAGTGGTACAGGCGTTTTCCATCAGGGTTGGCAGGGGTCTGTCCGCGTTGCCAATAACCCGGAAACCTCTCAACAGGCACCAGATGTGGCCTACATGTTGCTACCCGAAGAATCCTTTACCTGGAGCTTCCCGGCTGGAATCGGCATTGCAGAAGGTTCCGAGAACCCTGAAGCGGCATGGGAGTTTATCGAGTGGTATGTTGGTGAAGGTAACCAAACCGCAATATACAACGCGTTTGGTCTCATTCCGTCTCGTACGTCTGTACAAGCGGCACTAGCAGAAGAGGACCTTATTGACGGATTTGACATCATCGAAGAGCAAAGCAATTTCGTGAACGAATTGCCGCGCTATACACTGTGGTGGGGGCCGTTTACTGATGTTGTGAGCGAGAAGATTCTTGAAGCCGCGCAGACTGGGCGGGATGCCGACGCAGTTATTGACGAACTGGCAGAAGAATGGAATGACCTGAGAGAAGAGTTCGAATAATCATACTGCGCAAACTGTACGTGGAGGCCCGACCGAGTCGGGCCTCCACGTACCTACGGAGATAACCCTGTGAAACGTCCGACACAGTGGCAAAATACACAATTCGTATTCATAATATTATTACCTATTTTAGTATTAGTTACTATAATAATTTATTACCCTGCAGTAGACACCTTCCTCACGAGCCTGACATCAGAAAACCTGCGCATCCGCCGGCCAGCAGAGTTCATTTACTTCAAAAACTATATTCGGCTGTTGACGGATGAGGAATTCTGGGAAGTCACTTGGCGTAGCTTTCTGATTGTGGGTATTGTGCTACCATTAGAAATGTTGATTGCATTTTTTATTGCGCTGTTACTCCACGAAGAATTTCCTGGACGCAACCTCGTCCGTACACTGACAATCCTCCCATGGATGCTCCCCCCTGTTGTTAATGGTTTTCTGTGGGGTTGGCTTCTCAATGGAGAGTATGGCGCACTTAACGGTTTTCTGTATGAGTTTGGAATCA
The DNA here is from genome assembly GCA_963922445.1 of uncultured bacterium. Taxonomy (GTDB): domain Bacteria; phylum Chloroflexota; class Anaerolineae; order Aggregatilineales; family Phototrophicaceae; genus DAOTTY01. The sequence goes on along the minus strand of CAWUJQ010000003.1, from coordinate 56,668 downwards.
TTACTAACTACCAAATCTGGCTGCGTACGCCTGCCAATCAGATTATGTGGGTTACAATTGTGCAGACATGGACCCGCTTTGCCTTTCCAACCATTATTTTGTTAGCTGGTCTACAAGGGATTCCCACTGACCTGTACGATGCTGGAAAGGTAGATGGTGCTGGGCCATTTGCACGGCTTCGATTCATTACCTTCCCACTATTGTTGCCATCATTTGCAGTGGCACTGGTGGTAGAGTTCATCGCGGCCTTCCAGATATTTGATGTCATCTGGACATTAACCGCAGGTGGCTCTGCTGGTGGTTCGATTAATCCGTTCACCAAAACGTTGATGCTTTACAACTATGAACTCGTATTCAGAGATTTGCGTGTGGGACTTGGAGCCGCACTCTCCTACCTGATTTTGATCATGTCGTTGGTCGTTGGCCTGTTCTTTGTCCGCCGTCTCTATAACCAGGGGTTAGTGGAATGACACTGAAGCAGCGCAAAATACTTCGGCTCGTGCTAATTTATGCCACCTGTGCTGTTGTGCTGTTTTGGGCACTGGCACCTATTTACTGGGTATTTGTCTCCAGTATCTCCACACGTGCAGAGTTATATGCTCGTCCCGAGAAGGTCTGGTTTCCGGCGGAACCCACATTTCGCCATTATGTATCTTTGTTTACCCAAGGTGCAAAGTATCGCGATGGCGGGTTCTCTCCGACGGCTGGGCTTATGGGATCGGGTTTGCGAAACAGCCTTGTGGTCAGCATTGGCACGGCAACGATTGTTACCCTAACGAGCACAGGTGCGGGCTATGTCTTCGCAAGAATGAAGTTCTTCGGTAAACAGTTCGTTTTCTTCTTCCTGATGCTGTTGATGCCGTTGCCTATATGGGTCGCCTTGATCTCGCTGTTTTTCCTGATGTCGCAGCTTGATCTGATTGATACGCTGCTCGGACTGATATTGATATTTGTCACACTGCTCAGTCCGCTAGCCATCTGGATGATGACAACCTATGTGCGTGATATTCCGTCGGAAATTCAGGATGCGGCATTGGTTGACGGCGCGAACCGCTGGCAGATGCTGTTACGTATCGTGGTTCCACTCGCTGCACCTGGGATGACAGCGGTTTTTCTGGTGGTGTTGATTACGACTTGGAATAATTTCCTGATACCGCTGATTTTTACGCGAAGTGCCGATTCACAGCCGCTCACCGTTGTACTCACACTGTTTATCGGACAATATGAAGTCGCATGGGAGGATATGTCTGCGGCGGCAGTTGTGACTATGCTGCCACCATTTTTGATGGCTCTTTTCTTCCAGCGGTTCCTGGTACGCGGTTTGTCTATGGGTGCGGTGAAGTAAATTTATTGAGGAGTTGAAAAGATGGATGTTGAAAAACTGCTTGGCGAAATGACCATTCAGGAGAAGGTTGGACAGATGTTTCTGTTGGCTTTCTCCGGTGATCGGTTGGATGAAGCGCGCGTGCTGATGGAAGAAAACATGGTCGGCGCAGCGTACATCAGCAACGAAAATGTACCAACGCCCGAAGCTGCCTACGACCTCACGACAAAACTGGGACAATTCGCTGGGAATACACGCTTGCAGTTGCCGTTGATGCTCGGTGTTGATCAGGAAGGGGCATGGTCGGTGATGTACCCAGGTAGCTCACCAGGCCCCGGTAATATGGCGATTGGTGCAACGCTTGACCCTGATATGGCCTACAAAATGTATGAGGTTATTGGGAAAGAGTTACACTCGGTGGGGTTAAATACCCTGTTGGCCCCATGTGCAGATTGCAACTCCAACCCCGCAAATTCAATTATTGGCATGCGCTCCTTTGGTGAAAAACCCGGTCTGGTGGGGCAGATGACTGCCGCAGCGGTGCATGGTGCGCGCACTGGCGGTGTCATTGTTACGCCCAAACATTTCCCCGGTCACGGAGACACTTCGCAGGATAGTCACCGTGACCTGCCAACGGTTGCGCGTTCTGTAGAAGAATTACAAGCCATTGACCTACATCCATTTGCAGAGAGTGTTCAGGCAGGGGCTGGTATGGTTATGACCGCACATATTATTTTCTCTGCGCTTGACCCAGACAATCCAGCAACACTATCCCCTGCTATCCTGAATGATGTGCTCCATGATCAGATGGGATTCGACGGTGTTGTGCTCTCGGATAGCATGAACATGATGGCAATGAAACGTCACTATGACCCGAAGGAAGCTGCTATACAGGCGTTCCTCGCAGGTGTGGACCTGCTGATGTTGGCTGAAGAACACTATGACCACAATGCAGAGCAGTATCTTGCCAACCAACAGGCGCTTATTGGTGCGGCTATCGAGGCGAATGCTGCGGGTACACTGCCCACAGCCAGGATTGATGAAGCAGTCCGCCGTGTCCTGACATTGAAGGCCGATGCTGGACTGACATTAGAGCCACCTGTTGCAAAAAATGAGGCGATAGAAATCGTAGGGAGTGACGCACACCGCCACATAGAGTTGGATGTTGCCACTGCTGCGGTTTCCATTCTGCGCAACCGAAGTAGTTTGCTGCCGTTAAATGCCACGCAAAAAATCCTATTGGTAAACACAACATCGCGCAAGAGCTACGAGCCACTCGGCGCAACGCGCGGCATCGGCCCCAATCAGACCGATGCGTCGTTTGATCTGTTCGAAGCAGCACTCAAGCAGGCGAATGCGATATATCGCTCACGATCAGCTGAGGATGTGCTTGCAGCTAACGCCGACCCCACAGAAGATGAAGTTATTGTCGCAGTGACAGAAAATTTCCCGTTGCCAGGTATGGACTTTGACCAAGAAAGCCAGGCGCAGGTTGTCAACCGACTACATGATCAATATCCCGATCAACTGGTGATTGTAGCGTTGCGGGATCCATATGAGTTGCGTCTCTTCCCCGACGTGAATACATACCTCTGTACGTTCAGTTTTCGCAAGCCAGCGGCAGAGGCCGCAGCCTCACGTCTGTTTGATGTCAGCGACACAAAAACGACATCTCCTGTGAGTGTGGCGGCGGCTGGTATTGAGGCCGCAGATAGGGTGTTGTAGCGTGCCTATTGTTGGCACCACGTCTTCCGAATCAGATCAATGTAGTTTTTACCAGGCGTGATGTGGCCGAGCACAACTTGCTCGCGTGCACCAGTTAGGGCAGGCAGGTTACCCGGACGCATATGCCAGGTTTCGTAAGCCAGAACAGCCATTACCAAAGCCTCTTTGAGGTCTGAATCCATGCCGATGTCTTCGTGTGTGAGCACGGTCGCAGGAGCCAATAGGGATCCCAGTAGCTGCATGAGCACTGGATTTCTTGACCCACCACCACCGATAATGACTTCATCCACTTGTTTTGGTAGAAACGATTGGTAGGAATGGGCAATGGTTTGCGCTGTAAAGGCCGTAACCGTGGCTACAATAGAGTTATCTGCCAGCGATCTGCCTCGTCCAGCCTGAATGAGTTGTTGCACTTTGTATGGACCGTAGAGCTCACGTCCGGTTGTTTTTGGTGGTGCCCGATGTACATATGTATCTTCGACCATCAGCTCTTCCAACCACGATGGAGCCATCTGCCCGGCAGCAGCCATTTCCCCATCTTTGTCATAGGCCATTTTTCCGTCGCTGAGCAACTGAACAATCCCGTCAATGAGTGCGTTGCCCGGCCCGGTATCAAATGCGATAGGATCGGCGTGTGACTCCGTTAATGGTGGCAGGTAGGTCACATTGCCCATACCGCCAATATTCTGTATCGCCCGCCATTTTGTCGCATGACGCAAGAGGAGCCAATCAACATATGCTGTTAGAGGGGCACCGTGGCCACCTACAGCTACATCCGCAGTCCGCAAATCACTGATCGTTGTGATACCAGTTCTTTGTGTGATCTCTGTGGACGTTGCTATTTGCAGAGTGGCATTAACCTCACCGGTGGCATCAACATCATGCCAAATGGTCTGTCCAGAACACCCGACCAAAGCAACAGATTCTGGTGCAATCCCCGCTTCAGACAAGACATCCATCACGGCATTTCCGAACGAAATGCCCAATTCCCTGTTTAGACGGCAAACCTCGTCTATTCGGCTTTTTGAGATGTCCGCAGCATCGTGAATTCGCTGTTGTAAGGACCTTTCGAACTCGAATGTCGTTCCGTACAGAATCTTGAAGTCTATACCCACAGAGCGACCCTCAAGGTCAACTACCACAGCATCAATGGCATCTGCAGATGTGCCAGACATTAATCCCACGATTCTCATAAAAGTAACCTTCGGTTAGTTCTTAGAAAAAGAGAGGCGTGCTGAATAGTCAGCACAATTCTGATGAGCGAGTTCGGTCTGAAGCGCATGGATCATCTCGGTGACATCGGCAAATAGGCGATTGGCAGTGACCTGCTGCTTGAGATACTTCCAGAACCGCTCGATCAGATTCATATCGGGCGAGTACGGCGGCAACCAGATGACGACGACCCGGTGCTCGAACAAGCTCAAAAACGCTTGCATCGCTCAACAGCGATGCGATGGGGCGTTGTCCATGACCAAAACGAGCGGATCATCAGGATATATTTCCAGAAATAACCACTCAAAATAGCGGATAAGACACTCGGTGTTGAGCCGTTCAATGGGTTGACACCAAACCTGCTCACTCATCCAGTCGATTACCCCCGCCAGCGAACACCCACTGCGTGCCTGTGCACTGGCGGGGAGGCGTTTTTGGTCATCGACCCGCATCCAACACCGGGTCAGCGGATAGTTCAAGCTGAAGCCACTTTCGTCCATATAGAGCAGTCTGACATGCCCGTCTCGGGCGTTTTTTTGACCTCGTCAAGCGCTTCCTTGACTTGTTCACGCAACACCGGGTCTTGACGATAGTCTTTCTTGGGCCGACGGTACACAACCCCCCCGTCTTGGAGAACCTCTGAAATGCGGTTCTGACTGAGGCGAACCCCGGTTTCCCGTTCCATAAACGCTTGCAAGCTTGGTAACGTCCACACGCTAAATCCCAGATCATGCTCTTGTGGGTCGCTCTCGACCACCTCCACTAACCGTTGACGATAGACCGCATCGGCTTTGGGCGGCCGCCCTGATTTGGGTTTGTTCTTCTTCGTCTCAGACATAGTTCTGGGTTCCTGTTCTCCGCCCTGCTATTCTACACTAATCTTTTCGGCGAAGTTGTCTCAGGTATTGTGACACACAGGGCAATTACATACCGAAGGTTACTTTCTAACACCGCCCTGCTATAAATCAGTTGATAAATTGGGCGTTATTAAAATCTCGATTGCCGCACCAATTACGGCAGACTCGCCATTCACTGCACCATAGTTAATTTGAATCGGGGAGTAGTAATTTGGCGCGAGCGTCGACAAATTGTCGTGATATGCGCCGACAAGCTCAAAAAAACGATTCCGACATGCCCCAAGCATAATCGGCCCACACTCAGTTGTGCCGCCTGTCAAGGCAATGCGCTCTGGCAAAAAGATAGGACTGAGGACCGCGAGGGTTTGCCCGATGTATTCGCCAATCTGCCGCATCACAGCAACGGCAATCTCGTCTTCCCCTTGCTTTGCAGCAGCAATGACCTCATGCGCCTCGACTGAATAACCATACTTTTCGCTGGCTAACCGCGCAATGCCAGCCACCCCACAAAAGGCTTCCGCTGAACCACGCACTCCGTAAACGTCTTTGGGGCCAGAAGGGTCAAGAATAACCCGTCCTGTATCCCCTGGGGTGCCATCAATGTAGCGCAGCGGTTCACCATTAACGATGACACCTGCTCCCAACCCGGTGCCGATGGCGAGGCACAAGAACCGCGCAGCCCCATTGCCGGTACCAAAGTGATACTCTGCGAGGGCGTGGGCCGTCAGGTCATTGTTGATAACCGGCTGATACCCGAAACGGTGTTCAATGAAGTCAAAGAGGCTGACGCCCCGCAGCGCTGGGGTATTGTTGCAAACGATTTGCCTGCGTCTTTCTTTGTCGATGTGACCGTGGACAGATAAACCCATACCGGCAATCTTGCCACCGAATGCCGTCAGCGTTTGGTGGATGTTAGCTTCAAGTGATTGCAGAAACGCACTTGGATCGTGGCCACGCGCATTCGTTGGGAATTTGCTGGCATGTGTCACTTGACCCATCTGATCGACAATACCGAGCTTTGTGTGGGTTCCGCCAATGTCTACACCGAGCGCATATCGCATGACTACCTCTAATTCTTGTTGTTAGCTACGGTACGGTGGCGCTCGCATTATACGCTATCAGCCGACAATGACTTCTATGCCCTGTTCCCGAATGGCGTTGAGCATATCAAGTGGTGATTGGTCATCTGTGATTACAATGGAGACATCGCTCACAGGCGCAACAAATGACGAGGCAATGCGGCCAAATTTTGTGTGATCGGCAAGGAGGATGACGTGCGCGCCCATCGCTAGGATGGCTCTATCTGTCATCACCTCTGGCATGTGATCGTTTGTTAAGCCTGCTGCTAAATCAATGCCGCGAATGCCGATGAATACCTTGTCCACCCGGACCTCACGCAGGGTTTGTTCGGTGACATGGCCGATCATAGATAGTTCCGACGGACGCAGCATACCGCCCAGGATGATAACGTTGACATCATCGTAAGGGGCAAGTTCTTCAACCACCGTCAGCGCATTTGTGATGACGGTTAAACCGCGTCGCTCACGCAAAAACCGGGCGACATACATTGCGGTAGAACCAGACCCAACAAAAACCGATTCGCCATCATGCACCAGGCTCGCGGCGGCGCGGGCGATGCGAAGCTTTGCCGCCTGATTGTCGTGCTGCCGTTTGAGGATGGGTGGCTCCACCCTGTCCGCCACAATGCGATGAACGCTGCCACCGTGCATCAGTTGAACCAGTCCTTCTTCCTCCAAAGCCTTCAGGTCGCGGCGAATGGTCACATCGCTGACCTCGAAGATTTCACTTAGTTCTGGAATTGTGCTTTTTCGATGATCGTCCAGCCAGCCCAATATGTTTTGCTGGCGTTCTAACTTGACTGCCATATCCCTCTCTCAGATGAGCGTCCGATTCCATCTAGTTACCTTACCGCGATCCAGCCGCGTCTCGCCCGCTATATTCGCTGCCAGTTCCGTGAACAGTACGGGGTGGGGTGGGTTGCAGTTGTCTTGTCGCCACATGGAGATAATTGTTGGCATTATAGAACATAACTGAAGCGACGTTGATTGTATTTATTTGACAAAATTTGTCAATATGTTGACAATTTATGATAAAAGCGTTACTTTCGTGAAAAGTGAGTGACAGATGTGAGTGCCTTTTGGGTGGGTAGTGCAGCAAAATCGCATAATGCCCGCCCAGGATATGGTGTTAAGGAACGAGGTTCAATGTCCCAGCTAGGGAAGTACACCTACGACGAGATTATGAGCCAACCTGCCGTATGGGAGCGTGCTTTGCAGGTGTTCGCGGCAAAGCAAGCTGAGATTGCGGAAGTGGGGCCAGCGAGTGCGTTCAAACAGGTCATCTTCACGGGCTGCGGATCAACCCACTACCTGTCAATGATGGCTGCAAGGTTGTTTGAGCATGTCACGGGAGTTCCCGCCCGTGCCTATCCCGCTTCTGAGATGGTTTTGCACCCCGTGCGGGTCGTTGCTCCCACGTTACTCGTTGCTATCTCGCGCTCTGGCACGACGACAGAAACGTTGGATGCTGTTGATACGTTCCGCCAGCGAGAGAGCGGGCAAACCATGGCCATCACTTGCCACAGTGAAAGTGCGCTTGCCGAAAAGTGTGACGTAACCGTTGCCATCGACAGTGCTCGCGAAAACAGCATTGCCCAAACACGATCCTTCACGGCGATGGCGCTGGTTACTCAACTCTTTGCAGCCACGTTCGCACAAACAGACACCAAACCCATTGCCGCATCACCACAATACTGCCAGCAACTGCTGAATGATTACGGTGAGATGGCAAAAAACATCGGTGAAGCCCCCTCCATTGAGCGCTTCTTTTTCTTGGGTGGGCATACCCTCTATGGCATCGCAGCAGAAGCCATGCTCAAAATGAAAGAGATGTCGATTGCTTACAGTGAGGTTTACTACCCGCTTGAATTCCGGCACGGCCCGATGTCGATGGTGAATGAAAGCAGCCTTGTCATCGGACTGATAACGCCTGAAAGCACGAAGCACGAAATTGCTGTGCTCAAGGACATGCAGGCACGAGGGGCACAAATACTCGAAATTTCAGCAGGTGAAGCCTCTTTTGAGCAGCACGTTTCGATTCCCGACGGCGTCCCCGCATGGGCGCGCCCCATCTTGTATTTACCCGTATTACAACTAATGGCCTACTATCGAGCGCTTTTCAACAACCAAAATCCAGACAAGCCTAACAATCTGGATGCAGTTGTCACCATAGACAGCCTGCAAGACGATTCCCCCGCAGTGTAGTTGCTCACATCTTTTGGAGGACGTATGAGTTGGATTTCATCGCTGTTCAATACATCTAAACCCATCATTGCGATGTGTCACTTCAAGGCGCTGCCCGGTGACCCCGGTTATGATGCAGACAAGGGGTTGGAGTGGGTGGTGGATGCTGCCCGCGCAGACCTGCTGGCCTTGCAAGAAGGCGGCGTTGATGCGGTGATGTTCTCCAACGAAGCCAGCTTGCCTTATCTATTGAAGGTTGAACCGATCACGTTGGCCTGCATGGGGCGGATTATTGCCGAACTCAAGCCCGATATTCGGGTTCCGTATGGCGTGAATGTGCTGTGGGACCCAGCCGCGTCCATTGATGTGGCCGTCGCAACCGGCGCGTCGTTTGTGCGTGAGATTTTCACGGGTGTGTATGCGAGTGACTACGGCCTGTGGAACACCAACTGCGGTGAGATTATCCGTCATCAGCACGCGGTGAGTGGCCAACATGTAAAACTGCTGTTTAACATCGTGCCGGAATCTGCGGTGTATCTATCGAACCGGAACGTTGTGGACATTGCCACATCCACCGCATTTGTCGCTCAGCCAGATGCCATCTGCGTTTCAGGGTTGACCGCCGGGGCCGAAACGTCCGCCGAAACGCTAAAGCTCGTCAAAGATGCTGTTCCAGACGTACCCGTGTTTGCCAACACTGGCGTGAATGCGGGCAATCTTGCAGAAACGCTGGCGATTGCCGACGGAACCGTCACGGGTACAACATTCAAACGCGATGGCTACATCTGGAATGAGGTGGACGTTGACCGCGTGAAAGCGTTTATGGATATTGCCAAAGCGACACGGGAAGCCTAGCGCCGTGGATAAACGATGGAAAGCCGTCGCAGATGTGCTGGTGAACTACTCAACGGGCGTGCAGCCAGGTGACCGCGTCATGATCGCCATGATTGAAGTTGAGACGTTCCCGCTGGCCCATGCTGTTAACGAAGCGTGCATTAAAGCAGGTGCCTATCCGCAGATTCAATTCCTATCGGAAACGCTCCGTCACGCGCTGCTGAAATATGGCAATGAAGACCAGTTTGATTGGGTGCCGGAAATCGAAGCCTATGGCATGGAGTGGGCCGATGTCTACTTTGGGCTGCGCGGTGCCCACAACTTGCACGAGTTGAAAGACATTCCGGCTGAGGCGCTGACGGCAAATCAGCGGGCAATGGGCAAAATTTCCACGATGCGCTGGCAAAAAACGCGCTGGTGCCTGGTTCGCGTCCCGAATGAGGCGCTTGCTCAACAGGCAGAAACCGACCTCGAAACGCTTGAGGATATGTTTTTTGATGCCTGCCTGATGGACTACCCGGCAGCCTCTCAGCAGTGGCATCAGCAGGCGGCCCGTTTGGCGGGGACGCGCCACGTACACATCGTTGGCAAAGAGACAGACCTTCGCTTTTCAGTAGAGGGACGCCAGTGGTTGGTGTTTGACGGCAAGATCAACATGCCCGATGGCGAAATCTACACGGCACCTGTCAACGATACACTGGATGGAACCATCTATTTTGACTTTCCGGGTGTACTCAGTGGCCAGTTGGTTCACGATATTCGCCTGGAATGGCGCAAAGGGAAGCTCGTTGATGCCAGCGCCGCCAGCAATGCCGACTTTTTGCATCAGATTCTGGATACCGATGGGGGTTCCAGCTTGCTTGGTGAGTTCGCCTTCGGCATGAACCCACATATTAACCGCTTTTGTAAAGACATCCTGATTGACGAAAAAATAGGCGGCACCATTCATGTCGCCCTAGGCCGAGCCTACCCTGAATGCGGGGGCACGAACCTGTCGAGTATTCACTGGGACATCGTTAAAGATTTGCGTCAGGACGGTGCCGTTTACATAGATGACAAGCCTATCTTGCAAGATGGGAAAGTCACTATCGACTAAATGAAACAGGAGGCGCTTATTGCAACCCTTTTTGCTTGTTTACCAGCTTGCCAAACTATTTATTTGTAAGGAGTAGAACAATGCGTAGAAATCGTTTGAGCCGTCGTGACTTCCTCCGTTTGACGGGGGCAGCCGGTGCAGCCGCTATGGCAGGCTTTTCGCCTGTGGGGCGCATCAAGCGGGTGGGTGCCCAGGCCGACACAACCATCAATGTGCTAACCGTAGGCGACCCCTGGGATTTGGCCTTGCAGAACGTCGTTGAGCAGTTCACCGAACAAACTGGCATCGGCGTCAACATTGAGTCGCTCGGTTACACCGCGCTTCAGGCACGCCTTATCAATTCTTTCCTCACCCAAACGGCTGACGCAGACGTTATCGCAGTGGATCAAATGTGGATCAGCCAGTATGCCGATAATGGCTGGATTCAGCCGCTGGATGAGTTCATTGCAGCCGATTCGGATACGAATTTTGATGACTTCATTCCGGAAACGCTGTACTCCCTGAGTACGTGGCGCAACAACATCTGGACGCTTCCGGTTGCATCGTATGCCCAGGGCATTATGTACCGCACTGACCTGTTTGAGGCGGCGGGGCTTGATCCGCTTCCGGCGACTGTGGCCGACGCTGGCGACTGGACGTGGGAAGACTACTTCAGCATCCTGGAACAGATTAACGGGATGGACCTTGACGGCACATCCATGTTCGGTACCACAGTAATCGGCGCGCAGCCTGTGCCTGTTGTTCACATGTATACGCAGTTGGCAGCAAGCTATGGCACCCGCTGGTTCGAGCAGTTCCCCAATGCCCCGTGGGACTTCACGCCAACGATCAACAGCGAAGCCAACTTAGCCGCACTCAACGACTGGCAGCGCCTGTATGAGTGGTCACCGCCGGAGTCGATCAACTATCTGTGGTTCGACGCAGGGACGCGCTTCTCGCAGGGTGACATCGGTATGTTCTATCACTGGACGCCGTACTTCTACTTAGTCAATAACGAGGGCTACCTGACGGGCACGCCATCACCTGTTGTTGATAAGTTTGCCACAGCAGTGCTGCCCACGCGGGAAGCGGGCGGCGAGCAGACTGTGAGCCTGGGCGGTTGGTCACTGGGTATGCCGTCAACAACCGGCAACCAGGATGAAGCGTGGCAGTTCATCAAGTGGGCGACGGGCACCGAGGGCCAAAAGGCTATGGGTGAAGTCAATGTGGCCGGGTTCCAATTTGCAGATTTCAGCCGCCAGTCCAACTATGACGATGCGGACTTGAACGACCTCTACCCGTTCCTGTCCACACAGCTCGAAATGATGCAGTTAGGCAACGGCAAGATCGTTCGCCCACCCGCCCCCATTTACACGTCCCTTGAGGGTGTTTATGGGCTGCAAATCAACCAGGTGATGAATGGTGACACCACACCTGAAGATGCACTCGCAACAACAGAGACGCTGTTCAACAACATCCTGACGGGTAACCAGATGATCCCGTACAACGTGGACAGTTTCGACGACACGTTGGAAAACACAGTCGCATTGATTGAAAGCCTGTCGTCTTAGTTTTGTTGAGTTTTGGTGGGGGTTGGCGCTGGACGGATCGCCCGCGCTGCCCCCCGGATGGATTGTGGGCATGACGAGAAAAGCACTGCCATACATACTAGTTGCGCCGTCGATTTTGCTGCTGCTGGCCCTTGTGCTGTATCCACTGGGGTTTGCCCTCAGGAACAGCTTCTACTTCTGGAACTTGCAAACCAGCCCGGTGCCGCTGTACAACACGGGCTTCGATAACTATCGGATGGTGTTCCAGGTTACGCCATTTACCGAGGCACTCATCAACACGCTTTTGCTATCTGTGTTGGCGACGTTTGCTCAGTTTTGGCTGGGGATGGGCATCGCGCTGCTGTTGGCAACCCATCTGCGGGGCATGACGTTTGTGCGTGCGCTGCTCATTATGCCCACCACCCTGGCACCGGTTGTCGCGGGCTTCCTATTCCGCTATTTGCTGGAGCCAACCGGCGGCCTCGTCCCCTGGGCGCTAAAAGCAGTGGGCATACCGGTACCCGCACAGGGGTTCCTGGGCGATTCGTCAACGGCCCTGCTATCAATTGGGTTTGTTGATACGTGGCAATGGACGCCGTTCTTCGCGCTGGTGCTGTATGCGGGCCTTATTTCTATTCCGATGGAAGTTAAAGAAGCAGCCGCCGTTGACGGCGCAACGAGTTGGCGCATGTTCTGGACGATTACGCTGCCACTGCTGCGCCCCGTAGCGGCTTTTCTCGTCATGATTCGCTTTATGCAGTTATTTAATACCTTCGATCTTGTTTTTGTCCTAACGCGGGGTGGCCCTGGGACTGCGTCGCGTACGCTTAGCTTCAATCTGTACCGTGAAGGGCTGGTGAACTACAACATTGGCCTAACCGCAGCCATGACATGGCTCGTGGTCATCGTCGTCACCATCATTATTAACTTATACCTCTTTTTAGTGTTCAGAAATCGAGAGTGGTAGGCCAGCATGGGGCGTATATCGATAACGCAGCAGATCATCATATACGTATTGATGGCACTGGTTCTGGTCTTTTTCATCGGGCCGATTTTGTGGTTTATCATGCTGGCCTTCCGGCACCCCAGCGAGGCATACACGCTGCCCCCGCAACTGTTCTTTGAACCAACCTTCCAGTCATTCAGGGTCACGTTTTTCGATCCGGGCAATAACGCCCGTCAACTGCTAAGCAGTGTGATCGTTAGCACAGGGGCAACCCTGCTAAGCCTACCGTTTGCGCTGAGCGCCGCCTATGCCCTTTCCCGATTTAGGATGCGCGGCAAACAGTTCATCATGACATGGTATATCAGCCTGTTGATTGCCCCACCGATTGTATTTGTGATCCCCTTCTTCATCCTTATGTCACGCATTGGGTGGGCTGGAACCTATCAATCTATGATTGTGACCTTGCAGACGATTGCGATACCGTTTTCAGTGTGGCTGCTCAAGAGCTTTATGGATGATGTGCCGATGGAGTTGGAAGAGGCCGCCTGGATTGACGGGGCGAATCGGCTGTACGCCTTTTTCCAGATTATTATTCCGCTGGCATTACCGGGTATCATCGTGACGTCCATGTTCACATTTGTATTTAGCTGGAACAACGTCCTGTTCCCCCTGGTGCTAAGCAATCGGGGAACAACGACCCTGCCGGTAGGAACGATTAGCTTTTTTGCGTCCACAGGCGTGTACTGGAGCCAGATTGCTGCGACTGCCGTTGTCGCGATGCTGCCTCCTATGTTGATATTTTTGGCGCTCGGCAAGTACGTCGTCCGGGGGCTGACATTTGGCGCTGTGAAAGGATAAATGATGGAAAAGGTCGGATTTGCTGTTATTGGCACCGGGATCGTAGGCGGGGCGTGGCACGCTCACGTTTATGCCCAACTCCCTCAAGCAGAACTCGTCGCCGTGTGCGACCTGAACGAGGCGCGTGCCCGCGAGATTGCAGACAAGTACAATGTGCCGCACGTCTACACCGATTACAAAGAACTGCTCCAAAACCCAGACGTCCACGCGGTGTCCATCGCTACCCCAGACTTTGCTCACCGCGAGATTGCGGTCGCGGCTGCCGAGGCGGGTAAACACATCCTGGTCGAAAAACCGCTGGCCACCACCGTCGAAGATGCAAACGCGATCCTTGCAGCCGTGGAAAAAGCAGGGGTCAAGCTGATGGTTGACTTCCACAATCGCGTTAGCCCGACGTTTTTGGCCGCTAAACAGAGCATCGTTGACGGCGAACTGGGGGATCTGAAGTACATCTATGCGCGGTTGAGCAATACCACCTTTGTTGCTACACAGATGCTATCCTGGGCCAGCAAGAGTTCTGCATTGTGGTTTTTGGCCAGTCATATATGCGACCTGTCACAATGGCTGTTAGACGACAAGCCGACGCGGGTCTATGCTGTGAAGCGCGCTGGCGTCCTCAAGGAAAAAGGCATCGACACAGATGACCTGCATGTGGCCATCATTGAATTTGCGAACGGGGCAGTCGTCACGTTGGAAAACAGTTGGATTTTGCCCGAAACAGAACCGAACGTGTTCAACTTCAAGATGGAAATCCTTGGCAGCAGCGGCTCCATGTACATTAACACGTCAGATCACCGCGCGATTGAAAAGTACACGCAGGATTCGATTAGCCTGCCAGACATTTTCGGTATTACGCTGGATGGCACATCATCGCCCCGCATGAGTGGGTTTGTATTAGAAGCCATTGCCCGCTTCGTGGATGCTGTCGTTGACGATCACCCGGTGCTGGTCACAGGGGCAGAAGCAGCCACCATCACGCGGGTGCTGGTGGCTATCGAACAGTCTGCCCAAAGTGGCCAGCCTGTGGAACTCGATTAGGCTTGCGAGTGATAGGTTAGGGCAATGGACGATGACCGCCTATTGATGGGCATTGATGTTGGCACATCCAGTTCAAAGGGGGTGCTGGTTACCCTTGATGGACAAATCGTTGCCGAACACACGACCCAGCACGGCTTCGACATTCCCCGTCCCGGCTGGGCAGAGCATGATGCCGATGCCGTCTGGTGGCACGACTTCTGCCAGATTTCAAATTCGCTGATAGAAAAATCGGGCATCAACCCGGAGCGTATTGCGGGGGTCGGCTGTAGTGCCATTGCGCCCACCATGCTCCCGCTAGACAAGCAGTATAAACCGCTGCGCCCGGCAATTCTCTACGGCATTGACACCCGTGCCGGTCTCGAAATTGAGGAAATGACGGCTGAGCTAGGCGAGGACGCCATCTTTGAAAAGACAGGTCAGTTTCTCTCGGCTCAATCGGTCGGCCCCAAAGTGCTGTGGTACAAGCGCAACCAGCCCGAACTCTTCCGGCAAACACACAAAATTGTCACGGCGGCAACCTATCTAGTGTATCGACTGACGGGGCGCTTTGTCGTCGATAACTATGTCGCCCCATACTTCACACCGTTCTTTGACGTCAACAACCTTGCGTGGGACAAAGACACGGTTGAAACGATATGCCCTGTAGAGTGGCTGCCAGAAACGCTGTGGTCAATAGACCAAGCGGGAACGGTCACGCAGCAGGCATACGAAGAAACGGGTATCCCTGTGGGCACGCCCGTTGCCGTCGGCACTGCCGATGCTGCATCGGAGGCCGTGGCGGCTGGCGCTATCGACCCAGGTAACTTGATGGTGATGTATGGCACAACCATGTTCTTGATCCAGACGACAGCACAATATCAGCGTCATCGAGATTTGTGGGCATCAGTGCATATTCAACCAGGGCGGGCCGTGCTGGCGGCAGGCATGTCTACGTCCGGGGCGTTATTGAAGTGGTTCGTGGACGAATTTGCCCAGTCTGGCAGGGATGGCGAAGCGGGGCAGGCTTTCGCCCAACTTGAGCAGAGTGCCAGGCAGATTGCTTCTGGGAGTGATGGCTTAATCACCCTGCCCTACCTGAGTGGCGAACGTACCCCGATTAACGATGTGAATGCACGAGGCGTTATCTTCGGACTGACGCTAAAGCACACGCAGGCGCACATCTACAGGAGTTGCCTTGAAGGTATTGCCTATGGCTTGCGTCACAACATAGAAGTCATGGGCGAGGTTGGCGCGGTTCCGCAGCGCCTGGTGGCAATTGGGGGCGGTGTAAAAAATGCGCTGTGGCTTCAGGTTTGCAGCGATGTCACCGGAATGGCACAAGCGGTGCCCGCACAGACGATTGGTGCTGCTTTCGGTGATGCGTACATCGCGGGTTATGCTGCGGGTATTTTCAGTGATTCGACTGCCCTACGTGACACATGGGTGCAGGTTACGCGTGTGATTAAGCCGAAGCCTGAGAAAAAATCCACTTACGATGAACTGTATCCCATTTACCGTGACCTGTATTTAGACACGCGCAAGCACATGCACCGACTCGCTAGCCAATTCAGATAAAGGTAATTGAAGATGGTCAAATCAAAATACATTGTTTTTCCAGAGGCGCGTGCCGTTGACGTTTGGGAAGAGGACATTGCCAACCCTGAACCGGGAGAGGTGTTATGCAAGGCGGAAAAATCCCTCATCAGTATTGGCACAGAACTCAATTGCCTGAACGGTGTCTTCGAGCAAGGTACGAATTGGTACGATTGGGTAAAGTACCCTTTCCGGCCTGGTTACAGTATGGTGGGGCGAGTCGTTGAGGTGGGTGAGGGCGTCGAAAATATCAAAGTCGGTGACCGGCTGGCAAGCTATGATTTTCACCAGCAATACTACAAAATCAAGTTGTTTGATGTTGCCAAGCGCTTTGATATCCCCGACGGCATAGGCCCCTACGTCCTGCCTGATGGCATCAGCAGTGAGGACGGTACCTGGCGCAGCCTGGCCTGTACCACGCAAAACGCGGTGCGCCGTGCCAATTTCGAGTTTGGCGAATCCGTCGGGGTTGTGGGGCTAGGCATCCTTGGGCAGTTGACGGTGCAGTATCTGGCGGCTGCGGGTGCCAAGCACATCGTCGCCATAGATAGGGCTACCCCCCGGCTGGAGCTGGCCCGGCAACACGGCGCGACGCATACCTTACAGATGGATGTGAACGAGGCAGTTGATCCGGTCAGGGAGATAACCGATGGCTGGATGCTGGATGTCGTGCTAGATGTCACGGGCGTTCCGGCAGCGCTGGCACCGTCCATACAGTTGCTCCGGCGGCTGGGGCGTTTGGTGCTGTTAGGAGATACACCAACGCCCAGTGAACAACGCCTAGGACCGGGTGTGGTAAGCAACTCTGTGTCCATTTTAGGGATACATGGGTACACGATTGCGGAGCAGCGCACGGCATTCACGCCCTGGACGACAAAAGAAATGAGTCATGTTTTTTTTACCTATTTAGGCCGCAAGGTGATGCGGGTGGATGATTTGGTGACGGAGCGGCATTCCCCACTTGACGCTCCATCGCTTTACAAGAGCCTGCTCGAAAAGCGCACGGATTCGCTGGGGGTTATCCTTGATTGGACGATGCTTGCAGGGGGTTGATTATTTGTTATGGCCTGCATGTGCTGCCCACCGCCACCTGTTGTCGGGAAAGTGGATATTGGGTGTTTTCACGCTACCGGACGGGGTGCGGGAGCAGTGAGTGCCGAGTAACGTGTGCCGGATAGGGTTTGGCAAGGCATGGGTAAGTTGTATGAAAACGATAGCGGATGTTTGTCATGGGTGACTTGATGCGATTGTAAAGGTGCAAACCCGCGTCCATGAGAGTAGTTTAGCACGGGAGGTGGGGCGATGGGTGACAGTATGTGCGCCCATTTGCCTCTAACCGTCCCTAACCTTCACATATTGTAAATGAGGGGTGTGCCTAAAGGGGGACTAGACATAGCCGCCGAATAGGGTATTTCTCTTGAACAAGACGACCAAATCCCATTCGAGAGACTATGGAACCCAACTTCAGCGACTATGTTGCCCTAATATACAACCGATTTGAGGCATTCGTCCAATCCGAGGCCTCAGCCAAAACGCCTCCCTACGGCTATGAGCACCAGGAGATGCTCGTGTTTTTCATGTGGATGCAGTTCAAGAAGATATATGAGTTTAAAGCGCAGTGGCGTTGGCTCAAACAACATCCAGAAGCCTTGACGCACTTGGGGTGGGAGAGCGTTCCACACCGCACAACGCTATCAAGACGCCACAAAGCCTATACCCGGTCATTCAGGAGTTTATTGCATTTCTGGGGAGACCAGCGAGATGTTAGGGGAAGCCACCAACCATCGGCATTGGAACGAGGATAAGCCTCTGTTCAAGGCGTTGGGTCCGGTTTGGCATCAAAGTGATCGGAAAGTCGGGCGCGTGCCAGAGAAGCTGCGACCTTTGGATCAGGACGCAACGTGGTCGAAAAGTGCGTATCACGAATGGGGTTATGGCTGTGGTATCCATCCCACCAGCAATGCATCGGGGTTTCCCTGTTTGCTTGAGGTGGAAACTGCCACCTTCTCCGAACGAACAACCGTGAATCGCAAAGAGGAGCGGCTTCTACATCGCCTACAACCTGACACACTCTAACGGCGATGATGCTTACACCAAAGCGCGACGTATTCGGCAGTGGGCAAAACAAGATGTGATCTTGGTGACACCTGCCCTGCGCTGGCGCACCGGACGCTACGCTCAGGCTTATCGTCGTTTTATCAAGCGCGAGCGCGATATTGCCGCCATCTTGCGACAACGTCGCACCGCCATTGAACCGATCTTTGACTTGATTGCGCGGCTTCTTGGCACCATTGGCAAACAGAAACAACTGTTCAAGCAGAGCATCGCTAACGTTTGCACGCATCTGGCACTTGCTGTCCTATCGTTACAGGTTGCTATGATCGCTAACTCTGTTTGGCAGATGCCATTTCGCAACATCTCTTGCTTCCCACTGTGTCAGACTGAGCATAATTTAGCCCGACCCAGAGTTAGAAAAAGCTACAAAGTAACCTGAGCTATTTCTATATAGTTCACACCTTTGACAAACCATAGTGCTCAAGAAAATCAGCCGCTAGCTTGAAACTGTCTAAAGGTATGATCTTCGCCTTGCTAGAACCAAATGCCAAGAGCGCAATCAACCGATTAAGCTTACTATCGGTAACGGCAACTATCCAACTGATGTTACGGTGTCGCGCAAAAGATTGCGTGAGTCGCATTTCATTAGATGTGTGATAGCTACAAGTAAACTGAGTCATATCCAGTAACACACAAATACGCCCACCAGCCTCATCTAGGATAGCCATAACCTCGGCGTTAATTGCGACCAGCTCATCTCGGGTCAAACGGCCTTCCAGCACAACACACAGCACACTTCCAGGAACGTACCAGGACAATGTATATCCCATATCGCACTCCGATCCAGAACGAATTAGGTTACGGTCAAGCTTGTCTCAAATAATTCTCTCTAATTCGCGGGCTAACAGGGTGCCATCAAGGGGTTTCGGGAAATACGCCACAAAGCCGGCTCTCAAAGCCTCTTCACGCAATTTGGAATTGTGGTATGCAGTCACTGCCACACAAGGTATCTGTTCAGTTTGAGGGTTCGACAAGATTTCACTCAACAACTCCCATCCATCCTTACCTGGCAACGACAAATCAACAACTACGGCCTCGAACGTTTCACCCGATTCAAACAACAGGTCTGAAGCCTCTTCGGCGTTGTCTGCTGTAGCAACCCAAAAATTCATGTGCTCAAGCATTGTAGCTACCATTTCCTGTCCATCAGGATCATCTTCAACGACCAAAATCGCCCTGCTCATCGCATTGCTCTCCTCTTAACTTAGATGTTCAAGAATTCAACAAGTTCCGGAATATCAATCAGCAACCTGACAAGATCTTCCATGAACGTATCCACGGTGAGGGGCTTCGTCAGGTAGTTGTGGAACCCGGCGCCAATAGCCCTTTCACGGTCACCGACCATTGCGTGTGCCGTCAGCGCAATTACGGGAATGTCTTTCGTGGTGGGGTCTGCCTTTATAGTGTTAATAAAGCCCCAGCCATCCATAACAGGCATAGAAAGATCAGAAATCACAAAATGCGGCATCGTTTCCCTAACAAGATCTACCCCGTCCCTACCGTTTGCAGCTGTATACACCTCCGCGCCGTACTCGAGCAGTAAAATCTCAGCCACTTCGAGGCTATCTGCTTCGTCATCCAGCACAACGACCTTCCAACCAGCCAACAGATCATCAGGTATACTCTGCATCATGCAACTCCTTCAGGTAACGTCTCTTCCGTCTGAATAGGGAATGCAATTGAAAACGTGCTTCCAACACCAACTTCGCTTTGGAGCGAGATCTTTCCGTTCATCGCACGGGTTAACTTCTGCACAATAGCGAGGCCCAGCCCCGTCCCACCATACTCGCGCTTTGATGACTGGTCAACCTGGCGAAATTCATCGAAGATAAAGTCACGGGCGTGTGGCGGGATGCCGATGCCCGTATCGGCCACTTCTAGCTCCATTAGTTCCTCTCGCTTGTGAAGCGAAACCGTCACGCCGCCAGTTTCGGTGAATTTGATGGCATTACCAACGAGGTTGACAACAATTTTTGAGATGGATTCTTCATCGCCAATAATCGTCTCCGGCAATGATGGATCTACCGTCACCTCAAAAGTAAGGCCTTTGCTTTCCGCCAATGAACTCAAGCTGTCTTCCCAGGTACGTGCCATATCTCTGACCGATACCGGCAGGTTGGCTAATTCCAATCGACCAGACTCAATTCGCGAAAGATCAAGGAAGTCATTGATCAAACTGAGCAAGCGGCGGCTGTTCGTTTGTATCTTCTTAAGGTAGCGCTCTGTTTTGGGGTTGTAGTCCGCCCCGCCCATTCGCTTCAGAATGATACCTGTGAAACCTTCGATCGCATTCATCGGCGTGCGTAGTTCATGAGACATCGTAGACAGGAATTCAGATTTAAGACGGGAGTTTTCGTTAGCAATGCGTTGAGCGGCAAGCGCTTCGTCGCGAGCGCTTCTAAGTTGGATCTGTTGTGCTTCAACCGCGTCCACCATTGCATTGAATGCATTGGCCAATACGCCAATTTCATCGTTACGCTCTACGACTACACGTTTGTCGGGGTTACCAGTACGAATTTCGTTAGCTGTTTGACTAAGTTGCTCAATAGGTGCAGAAATGCGACTGGCAACCAGGAAACCAATCATCGTAACCACGAACGTTGTTAACAAAGCTAAAATCACAACGCTGGTTTGGGCCTGGCTAACAGCTTGCAAAGCTTCTGTTTCGTCGATTTCGGTTAACAACGCCAGTTCTAGGTCGGGCAGCCATGTGTACACGCCGAATACAGGAACTGGCGGATCACGATAGTCCTCGTACACACTTAAACCAGTTTCCCCTGCAAGTGCCTGCTCAATGCCAAAGCTGGTGTACGCTCGGTTTTGTGTATATTCTTCGAAGCGGCTTGGCGTCAACAAGTAGTTGTTTTCGCTACTCACCAAATAGGTTTCACCGCTCTGCCCCAAGCCTGTGCGCTCTAACATGATACGGCTTAACTCGTCAGTGTTGAACCGTATCGCAATCACACCGATGATCGTACCCTCCTCAAGTAGTGGTGCTGTGGCGACGATGGCCAGGCTGCCACTGGAAACGTCAAAATACGGAGGTTGCAGGTAATCTTCGAGTAGGCTTAGCTCAAAATAGGGCTGCCGCCGAACCACCCGCCCGATTGTAGCCTCGTCCGAGGCGACCACAATCTCGCCATCGCGGTCATACACAAAAACATTTTCAATCGTGTCTGAATTAGCCGCAATTGTGGCAAAGTTGGCATTCACATTGGCTTGCAACGATTCGCTATCGAAAATGCCATCCAGGTTATCAATGCCTCTGATCAACCTCAACTCCTCCTGACCCACTCGCAACCAGTCCTCAACTTGCTGTGCTTTTAGGATGGAGATGGATTCGAGTTGGTTGAACGCGAGTTGACGAAGCTGTGTCTCCTCTTGGCGTAAGATCACCACTGATACGAAGATGACCGGCAAGATGGCAATGGTAAGAAAGATCGCTGTCAGGCGCCAGCGAATCTGCCTCGAAAAAGGGATTCTCTGCTGAGGATTTGCACGCATTTACTCGTCTCCGTCAGAGTTCAACGTGGGCGTGTCGACAAAACTGAGGTCGTACAAATCTTCTAGAACGATTGCTTCCTCCAGAATACCCTGCTCGAGCAGTATCTCTTGTGTGAATTCCCATACGCTCTTGTCCATGCCACCTAGTGGTTGACCAGGCAGGTTAAAGAGTGGAATGGTAGCTTCTAGACGACGCAATTGCGCCTGTGCGTCTAACCCTGTGTTGTAGACCAGCGTATGCTCTATGGCCAAAGTCGGATCATCAACCACATCCCCCAATCCTAGACGAATGGCGTCTACAACGCCCTGTGCTACTTCGGGCCGTTCCTCAAGCATGGTTTGCGTAGTGAACATCACAAATGTATAGGTTTCGATACCATAGTCACTCATGAGCAGGTAGACTGGCTCATAGCCTTGCTCTGTCACGCTCACCCCTTCATTCACGATCCAACCGTAGATACCGTCAACCTCACCCTCAAGCAGGGGTTCAATACCAAATGATGTACGTTCCACCAAATTGATCTGCTCACTGTCAATATTTTGTGATTCGATAAGGGTGGTAAATATCGTCGTAGCTCCTCCACTGGCGACGCTAATTCTCTGCTCCAGCATATCTTCGGGCTTCACGATTGGATTCTCAGCAAGCGAAATGACCGCATCAGGGCTACGCTGTATGAGCGAAGCAATGGCTACAACAGGCAAGCCATTCGCCCTGGCTTCGATGAGACTGGAGCCATCAGCCATTGCAAAATCCACGTTTCCATCCAATACTTCACGAATCGGGTCAATGAAGCCATCTTCGCCAAAACCGCCTTCTACTAACGTTGCTTCCAATCCTTGGTCAGCGAAGTGCCCGTTTGCGACTGCCGTATGGAAAGGCGCAGACGAGTATTCATGAACCCAAGATAATTGGATGGATATAGGCGTTAATTCCTGGTTATCCTCAGTTGGCTGAGAGGTTGAACTACATGCGGCTGCAGCGAATCCAATGCCAAGTATTATCAGCCACTTCCGTGTTTTGCGTATCATTTTGATCCATTCCTGATTTCGAGAGATAACTCAACGCTTACCGTTATCACTATAAATGAGCTTCATTACGAAATATTAACAATTAACCGTTTTACCTTTACCAATCTGTTGCTGTGTTACTTTTTATAGCATGTGCCTAGTATACTAGAAATCCTGCTCAATTCTGTTAACATTTCGTTACATTTCGTGCCCTATTTGGTTTCTGTTTCTCATGCCAACAGTTAGAGGCATTTTTATTTCACAATGATCGAACTGCGCTGTCACAATCTTCGATCCCCCGCGCCTCCTCCCACTGCTCCTGCTGGGCCATTTGCACCGCCACCGCCCTCGGGGCTTCAGCGCGGATGAGGCTACTCCCGGCCTTGGCCCCAATTCCTATGCCACGCATCACTGCGAATTCAATTGCCGCCTGCAGCACCGTTGTCAGCATCTGTCCAGTCAACGGTTCCATTAGAGCGCTAATCCTTGTTTCCCATGGCACACACCGTTATCGTGTGCGCGGTCTAACAATCATTGCTACATCCCCTTGACAACATCCAGTCTTCCCACTGGATGTTTGTTTTAGATCTTGTAATATAATTTAATATTAGATTCGGGAGCAGAGGGGAACGAGGATTGGAGATGTCTCCAAGAGGCTAGGCGGCGGGATAATATGGAATAATCTGAGCACCCATTCGGCTTCGAATCCTGTCCTCTCCGAATTTAAACAAGAAACATACCCAAATTAAACTTACAGTAATACTAGAGTGTGTGCCTAGAAGCTAAACCTGCGCCGTACCTGACGGAATCTAAGTCACATTCAAACACACATACTACCTCGCGCCAGTGTTTCCACCACATACATAGCAGCGGCCCCGTCGCGTTGAAAGAATACGGCAACGTTGAAGATACACTGATTGTTGCCATGCGCTCCAAGGAGATTTTGCCCCTACCAACTCCGTGCAAACGGCCCTTCTAACTTCTGACGTTGGAAGATGCGACCTGACTATAGTGCTCTACGTTGCCACATTCCGGTTATGCATCCCTCAATCATCAAGCATAAGCAGCACACCTTGATTCGCGTCTACCGAGATTTTGCCTGTACCGATAATAACCGTACCATGCAGGTGGGTAGCGAGGACGATCCTCGCAGGGCCAGGTAGATCAACCTGGGTCTGGCTTGATCCGAAGTTAAGAATCACCATATGTTTTTCATCACCGTATTGTCGAATGTATGCAAAGACCTCCTCTGTGACGTCCATCGATTTATAAGCACCAACTGCAAGTGACGGATGTAATTTGCGATACCAGATCAGCTTACGGTACAGCGTTAAAATCGAATGATTGTCTTCTGATTGCGCTTCGACGTTGCGCGTCTCATAATCTTGATTAACCGGTAACCAGGGGTGCGCGTGACTGAATCCGGCGTAGGATGTTGCATCCCACTGCATTGGGGTACGATTTCCATCTCGGGTGTGTTCGACGCCAAGCACCTTGCCTTGTGGGTCTTGCATTTGGGATGCATCAATGCGCCCGTCAACCATACCGATTTCATCACCCGCATAGAGGGTAGGCGTTCCTCGCAGGGTAAGGAGGAGCATCGCCGCGATGCGTGCCCGATCTTCCGACCCAAAGCGTGAGGCAAGCCGCCCAATATCATGATTGCCCAGCACATAGTTGGGCCATGCCCCAGGCGGAAGCGCCTTCTCGAGCGCCTCTACCCTTGTGCGAAAAAACTCAGCACGCCACTCGTACCGCTTGCCTTCCTCAATAAAGTCGAAGTTGAAAGGCAGATGGAAGTTGCGATAGTACTTCATGCGCTCTTCCAGGCTCAACCACAATTCTCCAACGGCAATAGCGTTTTGTTCATCCAGCACGGCGCGAATTTCTTCGTGGATATCGTGGATACCGTCGTAGTTATACGCGTGGATTTGCTGCTGTTGTGTGTGAGTATCAGCCTCGCTTCGTCCAGCAGCACCCACAATCAGCGGTTGATCGGGCATATCGGGATGCTTCCAGATTACATAAACCACATCCATACGAAAGCCATCTACTCCACGATCCATCCAAAAGCGCAGCACGTCGTGCATGGCCGCCCGCACCTCCAGATTGCGCCAGTTTAAGTCAGGCTGCTGTGGCGCGAATTGGTGAAAGTAATACTGTTGCGTCACGCCATCCCAAGTCCAGGTAGGACCGCCAAACATACTGCCCCAGTTATTGGGCAAGCTGCCATCGGGCTTGCCATCTTTCCAGATGTACCAATCGCGCTTGGGGTTGTCGCGGCTGCTGCGAGACGCCTGAAACCAGGGATGCTGGTCTGAGGTGTGATTGGGCACAAAATCGATAACCACTTTGATGTTCCGGGTATGCGCCTCAGCTACTAGGCGGTCAAACGTTTCTAGATCACCAAACATCGGGTCAACATCGCAGTAATCGGCAATATCGTAGCCAAAATCTACCATCGGTGATGGGTAGAAGGGGCTGATCCAAATGGCGTCAACACCTAGCGAGTGTTCGGTACCGTCGTTCAGATAGTCGAGGCGGTCAATAATGCCCTCTAGATCACCGATACCGTCGCCGTTACTGTCCATGAAACTGCGAGGGTATATCTGATAAATAATCCCATGCTGCCACCACTCAAACGCGTCTTGAAACGGAGCTTCTTGCGCTGTGTCCAATTGCTTTTGCCCTGTCATTTTCAACTCCGGTGTCATGCAAAACGGAGGCCAGCCGACACAGGCTGCCCTCCATGAACCGAATATGTTAGTTTGTCTTAGCCCTTTACCGAGCCAGCAACGAGGCCACGCACGAAGTAACGCTGCAAAGAAAAGAACACAAGCAGCGGCACGGCCATCGAAATGAAGGCGGCGGACGTCATAATGTGCCACTCTTCACCACGCGAACCATTTAAGGCGTTGATGTTCATGGTTAACACCTGTTCACCACTTGTTGTGCCCAGGAACACCAGCGCTACCAGGAAGTCGTTCCACACCCATAGGAATTGGAAGATAGCAAACGCCGCCAGGGCAGGCACCGAAAGCGGGATGATCAACCGCGTGAAAATATCAAAGTCCGAAGCGCCGTCAATCTTCGCGGACTCAATGATTTCCCTCGGAAGCTGGGAGATGTAGTTGTACAGCAGGTAAATGGCTAGCGGCAAACCAAAGGCTGTATGAGCCAGCCACAGGGCCGGGAACTCGCCGCGTAGCCCAAACTGATTATAGAGTTTGAGTATGGGGATGAGCGAAAGCTGCAACGGCACCACCAACATACCCACCACCACGATTAACAAACCCAGCCTACCCGGGAATTTCATCCAGGCAAAGGCATATGCTGCAAAGGCCGCAATTGCAATGGGGATAATGGTTGACGGGATGGCAACAATGGCTGTGTTGATGAAGCTCTCGCTAATGCCAGCTGCGTTCAACACCTCGTCGTAGTTTTCTAGCGTCCACCGGGGCGGCAAGACAGCCGTAAATGTAACCTGTTGGGCACGCATATCCTCTGGAAATGGTTCTGCCGATGTTAAGGTATAGTCACCGTTGGGTTGAATGTCAAACGTGAAGCCATCGCGTGTTTCCGTCGTTTCACTAACTGGAATATCCGGCGGACGAAGGGCAGAGAAGCCAATGACGTCCACCGTGCCACTTTGCCCCTCCGGGAAGATGTTTCCCTGGATAACCCACTGACCGTCGATTTCTTCCGCAGCATCGGCAGTCAACGTTCCGTTTGTAGTGGTGGTGGTGGTCGCCAAGAAGGACGTCCACCAACCGGATGTAAGAAGCTGGTTTTTGTCCCGCACAGAGCTAATCAGCAAGCCAAACGTGGGGATCGTCCAGATCACGATGAAGAAGACCAGGGTAGCTCGCACAGCCAGCCAGCCGAGGCGCTCTTTCCACTGGACTTTGGTGACTGCGGTGTTACTCGATTGCACATGGGTTTGTTCTGCAGCTACACTGCTCATCGCAACTGCTCCTCTCTATAGAAGCGGCGGGTATTCCATATAAGGAATGGAATTGTCGCAATCATAATCGTCAGCGCGATGACGGCTGCCTTGCCGTCGTCGCCCGTTCCTCTAAACATCCAACGGAACATAAAGTTCCCCAACACCTCTGTGTCGGATTGGCCGTTGGTCATTACCTGCACGATGTCAAAGACCTTGAGTGTGGTAATCAGAATCGTGGTCATCACCACAGCAATCGTGCTAGCAATCTGCGGAATCATGATGCGGAAGAAGATTTCAATCGGATTGGCCCCATCAATGCGAGCGGCCTCCAGCGTTTCATCCGGAACGCCCTTCAATGCAGACGATAAGATCACCATCGCAAAGCCGGTTTGAATCCAGATCAGGATGACCATTAGAAGGAAGTTGTTCAGCGGCTGCTGATTGAGCCAGTTGACGGGTTCAAACCCTAGCGATGTAATCATCGCATTCAAAATGCCGATTTGCGGGTTGCCGGGGGCATTGAAGTCATAGACGAAGTTCCAGATGATGGACGCACCTACGAAAGAAATCGCCATCGGCATAAAGATGAAGGCTTTTGCTATGGCCTCCCAAGATACCTGATCCGCTAAAACAGCAATCAGCAGGCCAAACGCGGTGCTGGCAAGTGGAACAACCAGTATCCACAGAACATTGTTGAGAACAGCCTGTCGAAAGCCATCGTTGCCAATGGCCCACTGATAGTTGGCCAGACCGACAAACGCCTCAGAATTCGCGTCAAAGAAGCTGTAGTAAAGGGTTGCCAGCGCCGGGTACGCGAGGTAAACGCTCAACAAGACGATGGCAGGGGCCACAAATATCCAGGGGCGTACCCCCTGCCGAATGTTGGTGAAGGACTTTGTAATCGTCCCATCTGACGCGACGCGGTCGGCCAGGGCTGTTTCCAAAATCCAATTGCTACCGTAGTAGTAAAGCAGCATCGCACCGACGCCAAGCGTCACGAACAGGGCTGCATTCAGGATTTCGCTCATAAACGAATCTCCTCTGTAATAATGTTAACGAGACTATTTGGGAAGGGACAGCGAGGTGCAATGCACAAGCACCTCACTGCACTAGGAGTAGTTGATGCCGAAGCATCCCACCTGAGATGAGTGGTCGGTTACCGGGCTATTCGATGGAATCCCATTCGCTCTGGACGAACGCCGTGATTTCCTCGACGCTCGCGCCGTTCACATAGTCCACCATCGCCGTCCAAAAGGCACCTGCACCAATAGCACCCGGCATCAGGTCAGAACCATCAAAACCAAAGCTGTCCGCGTTTACCAAAATTTCACCCTGGCCGCGTAGAACACTGCTGCTGTACAAATCAAGGTTGGCACCCGTGTGCGGCGTTAGGAAGCCGACCTGGGCCATCCACAGTTCATGGGCCAGCGGCGTCAGTAGGTACTCAAAGAACTTTTGAGTAGCGGGGCTGTCCTGCGTAATCGTTACAACCGTACCGCCACCCAAAACCGGACGGCCCAGAGATTCATCAATCGGTGGAAAATAGAAGAAGTCGGCATCACCAGCAGCGATGTCTACGTCATCTGGGAAGAAACCGCCAATGAAGCTTGCCTGACGGTGCATAAAGCACTGTGGCGGCACCGTGAATAGGCCATTGGGGGCCTCACGAAAGTCGGTTGTGGCGACACTATCGCTGCCACCAGCGACATAGTCATCATTGCGGGCAATCATGCCAAACATTTCGATGGCGTCTTGCACAGCAGGGTCGGTAAAGGCAAGTTCATTCGTTGTCCAGGCGTTGTAGACGTCAAGCGGCTGGGTGCGCAGCATGATGTCTTCAACCCAGTCCGTTGCCGGCCAGCCGGTCGCGGCGTCGCTGCCCAGGCCAATGCACCAGGGTGTAAAGCCGTCAGCCACCATCTGGTCACTCAAGGCGATGAGTTCATCCCAGGTTTGCGGAATTTCGTAACCCGCGTCCTCGAAGTTCGCCGGTACGTACCACACCAGGCTCTTGAGATTCACGTTGTAGAAGAGGCCGTAAAATTCTTCCTCGCCCTCGGCATTGGGATACGTAGCCAGATCGACCCAACTTTCGCCCGCAGCGTAATTATCAAGCACGTACTGGCGCGTTTCATCACTTAGCGGAACCAGCCCACCCTGAGCAGCGATGTTGGCGGCCAGGCCCGGCTGCGGGAAGGCAGCCAGGTTGGGTGGTGCGCCAGATTCGATGTCAATAACGATTTCCTGCTCGAAGGCATCTGAACCAAAGTAGGACACACTCCCATTCGTGACCACGCTGTTGAAGTAAGCAATCACGTTTTGTACGGATTCGCCGTCGGTGGTTTGCCAGGGGCCAAAGAAAACCACCTCTTCGCCGCCCATGTCGAAGCCTTCGAAAGCTTCCAGGTCGCCCCAGGCAAAATCACCTTCACCCACTGGGAACAGCAGGTCGCCCTGTGCGCTGGCTACCGGAATCGACATCACTGCGAAAAGCAGCCCAATAATGGTCAACGTTCTCAAATGCTTCATTTTGTTTTTCTCCGTGTATCTATGTTTTACAAAAGGCACCGCACTATCAGTTATTCACTTGGTTCACTTAAACTCGTCCCAGTGCCACCTCCTGCTTTACTGTAAAAATTGAACCGGTTCAATTCATAGTCAAAAAAAGGCCTCATGGAACCGGACCGGTTGACTGGCGAATGACTAGCTCCGGCTTTATCAGTACACCACTATCGTTCGTGCCCTCTTCGTCATTGATAACACGGAGCACCCGCTCAAACAGCAGCTTACTGATTTCTAACGTGGGTTGCCGGAGTGTTGTCAACAGTGGGGAGGTGTAACTTGCGAGGGAAATATCATCAAAACCAACGACAGAAACATCTCGCCCTACGACTAGCCCACGTGCCTGTACGGCACGCATTGCTCCAATCGCCATGCGATCATTGCCACACAGAATTGCCGTTGGCGGTTGGGGGAAGTCCAATAGATGGTGCGTTCCCAACTGGCCAGACTGCTCGCTGAAGTCACCCCCATAAACGAGATGACCGTTGATGCGCAGGCCAACGGCGTCCATCGCATTGGAAAAGCTCAGCCAGCGATGCTGCGTCAGGATCATGTTATTGGGAGGGGCTAGATATCCAATTCGGGTGTGGCCAAGCCCAGCAAGGTATTGCACGACCGTACCAAAGCCGTGTTCGCAATCCACATCCACCCAAGTGTTGAACGTCAACGGATCGGGCCGCCCGAATGCAACGAATGGAAATGACTGCTCACGAAGGTAATTTATACGCGGATCATTATGGCTCAGGCCCAGGACGATTAGACCGTCCACGCGGCGTTCCGTTGTGGCTGCCCGGTATAATTCCATTTGCGCTGCCCCAGGCGGAGCCGCCCAGTACGTCAACCCGTATTGCTGCTCAGCCGCCGCGTTCGCCAACCCCTCAATCAAATCGAAGACGAAAGGATCAGCATCAAAGCGTCTGTTTTTGCCCGGTGTCGCAATGCGTATGAAGCCGATGGTATTGGTGCGTTGGGTATTGAGTGTGCGTGCAGCCGCGTTAGGGTGATAGTCTAGCGCCTCAATAGCGTCCAGTACCTTACGACGTGTTTCCTCTTTGACGCCAACGTAGTTGTTGAGCACGTTGGAAACTGTTCCAACAGATACGTTTGCTCGCTTGGCAATGTCGCGGATGGTTGTCATCATAAAGCAATATTTTTGAACCGATTCAATATATGTACCACACGCTGGGCCTGGTTGTCAAGCAGCGCGTTGTAGCGGATTTCGATTTGTTCGGCCAGCGCTGTGCCCCGGCGCTCACCAACCGCTTAAACTGTTGGTGGGTGAAACTCACGGCCAGTAGCCCGCTAGAGATAATGGCGGCAACCACTAGCAAGCTCAACGGAATGACAATCTGCCAGACCAGCCGTCGCTGTAGCAGCAAGCGGCTAGCCATTGTCATCATCAGGGATAACGAAGCGGTAGCCCACGCCGTAAACCGTCTGAATATAGACCGGGTTGCGCAGGTCCGGCTCGATTTGCCCGCGCAGACGGCAAATCTGGGTATCAATGGCGCGGTCGTAATTGAGGGCGATATCGTCATACACCGCAACCATCAACTGCTGTCGGGACAAAACGTGGCGCGAATGGCGCATGAGCATTTCAAGAATAGCGAACTGCGTCCGGCTCAGGTAGACATCTTCATCATCAATCCAACAGCGGTAAGCATCGTCATCCAGCGTCAGTGTGCCTTCGGTTAATGCCGTCAGAGCGGCAGGGGGTGGGGCAACAATGCACCGATTCAAGATAACCCCATCCGCATCACCGATCAAGACAACACAGCAGAACTTCTGCGGCTGTCAGAAGATGCCATTCTGGAAGCAATGGACGAAATTATCCTGGCACAGCAGGCCGGTGCATCTGACGAGCAACTGGCCGAAGCGCGTGACTTCCATCGTGGAGCGCAGTTGCGCTGGGATTTCATCTCGTCGGAAAACAGCACGGGTTTCCACAGTCCGCAGAAATCTGCACGGATATTGGCTGGCTCAATTGATATGGCACACCGTGCCAAGTCAAGCGCACCCGCCGTTCTTGCCGAATTAGAGGATAGCTAACCCAATTTTTAGCTGCCTAGACGGCAAGCATCCCATGTGGCTGACTGTTTGTGTCGATGAGTAGGTTATGTGCTGTGGGCGGGAGTATCGTTAGCCTTCGCGACGGTGCTTCAAGGTGGGCTGCGGGAGGTCATGGCTCCTCGTCAGCTCACCGCTCAAGCCAAATCAGTCGGAGGTTGAGAAGCACGATACACGATCACGCTGTGGAAATGAAATGTAGTGAAGAAACGCTGAGGGGGTTAACCGCGTAGCATGTTCGATTGCCGTCCAATCGTCCTCGCATTTAAACCAAAACTGCGCCACACCCAACCGAATTCAAATCTGTTCCAGGCACACCGACCACCCCATTCCAGCATTTCTACTAGGCACTGGGTGGCGGCCCCGTCACATCATTAACTTGGAAGATGAATGAGGCGTTGCCATGCACCCCAATGCCTTTTTGCGCCGCACCCAGTCCGTGCAGATGGCCCACATCCGACTAGAGCATGCCTTAAGAGCAGAACCGACGCAATCTGGAGCATAGCAAGAAAACTCTCAGCAGTCTTTTCATAGCGTGTTGCCAGGCGTCGGTTCTGCTTGAGGCGATTGAATAAGCGCTCAACGCGATTGCGTGTTTTGTAGATGGCTTTGTCAAAGGAACCTCGCCGTGGCTGATTGGATTTGCGCGGAAACTTGTAGCGGATGCCTCGTCGCAGCAAATAACCCCGAATCCGTTGATTGCGATCAGCTTTGTCCGTACACAACGGAAGAAATTGAATGCGGTGGCCGCCACGCCCCTGCCTTTTCACCACTCCCAGTTCTATCAGCATTTGGAAAGCTACCACGTCTTAGCATTGTCTTTCTATAAAGAACATTATAGCTCTCAAATATTAGTCAGCAGGTTTATTTTTATGGGCAGCATCTACAATCTGCCAAGTATTAGCGAGTTAAAACAACACCTAGCCAAAATGCTTTGGTTAAATTTCCATGATAATTACTTTAACGACCTGCCAAAATATTCAGCAGGAAAATATCACACGCTACCCGAATGCGGTTAGATCACCCAATCGCATTTGCCCCTAACCGCCCCTAGCCCGCAATTGAAAATGCAAAAAGGTGACTCATGAGCTTACAAAAGGATCAAGTCCACGACTTTATCAAGAAATATCGGCAGGGACGCATCTCACGCCGACAATTTCTGAAGGCGCTTACGGCAGTTGGCGGTGTTGCATTGGCACAACCGCTTCTGTCAGATGTCAAGCTCAGCAGCAAGGCGTATGCGCAGGATGTGACACCAACCGCAGGCGGAACGTTGACACTGGCAACCATCGACAAACCCGTCAATATGGACCCCGCTTTTGCTGAGTTGTATTCTTCTATGCAAGTTTACCAAAATGTCTTTTCTAAATTGGTCTACCTTGACGGCGAAGGCAACTTCATTCCTGGTTTGGCAACATCCTGGGAGCAGCTTGACGACACTACGTGGGAATTCTCTCTCGTGGACAACGCATGGTTCCACAACGACGAGCACTTCACAGCAGAAGACGTGCGCTACACCTTCGAGCGCCTGTTTGATCCCGAATTAGGTGCAGCCAACGCCGTTTTCTTCACCCCGATGGAAGGTGTTGAAGTCGTAGATGATTACACCGTGCGCATCATCACCCAACCGAATTGGGGTGGCTTACTTGGGTCACTCGCCGCCTTTGCAGAAATGGTCAACCAGAAAGCCATTGAGGAAAACGACCCCAGACAGGTGCCCATTGGCACCGGCCCCTTCAAGTTCGTCCAGTGGATTAGAGACGACTTTGTGGAACTGGAACGCTGGGATCGTTACTTCAAACCCAATCAGCCCTACCTTGATCGAGTCATTTTCCGTGCAATCTCCGATGACACCGTCCGCCTCACTGGCCTGCAGACGGGCGAATTAAACTGGATTGAGCAGGTTCCGCTCAACCGGACGGAAGAACTGATGTCAAACCCTGACCTGAAGGCCAACCCGGACGGCGAGTTCTTCCCGGATATGTTCCTCCTCAACACCTCTAAACCACCGTTTGACAGCCTTGAGGTGCGCCAAGCGATTCAGTATGCGCTTAATCGGGAAGCCATCGCCCAACTCGTTTGGTTCGGCCAAGCGACCTCATCTGCAGAACCCGTGTCACCCTCGAATCCTTGGTACTCCGGTGACAACATTTTTGGGGCAGAGCCAGACCTGGAAATGGCGCGATCCCTATTGGCGCAAGCCGGTTACGAAAATGGGTTGACGTTCCGTTTTGCCGCACAGCCGCAGGTACCCACACAACCGCTTGTGGGCCAGCTATTGCAACAGCAGCTCGCCCAAGTGGGGATTACTGTCGAGGTGGAGTCGTTTGAATCCGCCCGTTGGTTCGAGGAACTCGTAACGCTGAACTACGAGATGACCAGCACCTACTGGAGCGCGACCGCAGACCCAGGTGAACACTGCCTCTATCCGCTGTCGCACTCCACATCCCCCTGGAACTTCGCTGCGTTTGATGACTCGGTAGAGCTTGACAACGCTCTGGACACGTTCCGCTTTACGCTGGACCCGGAAGAGCGCCAATCGGCTTATGATGAGGCGATGCGGCTCCACCAGGAACAATCGCCAGAGATATTCCAGGTCAACTTCAAGCGAACGTACTGGACACAGCCCAACATTCAAGGTGTGCAAACCCTGCCCACCCTCGAACTGCGCCTGGAAGATGTTTGGATTGACGAATAGGCCCTAGCGCCTAGCTGCTGTGAAGGGGTGCCCCTCGTGGTACCCCGCCCTTCATTTTGCGAATCATTCTATAGAGACTTCATCCCCATGCGTTTGTTGCGCTACATCGCACAGCGACTGTTGTTACTGCTACCCGTTCTATTCGGCACATCCATTTTGATCTTCCTGCTGCTGCGCCTTATCCCTGGCGACCCGGCAACAGTGATCCTCGGCTTGCGGGCCACGCCAGAGCGCCTGGAGATTGTACGCGATGAGTTGGGGTTAGACCTGCCCATCCATCTTCAGTACATCCAATGGCTCGGCAACATCCTACAGGGCGACCTGGGTCAGGATTATCGCAGCAATGTGCCCGTCACAACACTGTTGCAAACCCGTATCCCCGTAACCATTCAACTCACGCTGTTTGCGCTCATTTTGGCAATCGTGATTGCCGTACCGCTGGGTATCCGTGCAGCGGTGTACCCCAATGGCGCGGCAGACAGGGGCGCGATGTTTCTCGGCTTGTTCGGCATCTCTATCCCAGACTTCTGGCTTGGCATTATGCTGATTTTGGCATTTGCCCTTGGCCTGCGCTGGTTTCCATCGTCGGGCTACGTCCCCCTTAGCGAGAGCGTCATTGGTAACTTGCGATCCTTCTTCCTCCCCGCCCTGACGCTTGCCGTCGGGTTGGCGGCTGTCCTGGTTCGCGTCACCCGCTCTGCTGTGTTGGAAGTCCTTGACCGCGACTTTGTCCGGTTTTTGCGCGCAAAGGGCCTGCGCGAACAGCTTGTCATCTACAAGCATGTTTTACGGAATGCCAGCATTCAAATCGTAACGGTTATTGGCTTGCAGTTCGGCTACCTGTTGGGGGGCGCGGTCATCGTGGAGGAAGTGTTCAGCCTGCCGGGGGTCGGTCGGTTGATCGTTAATGCCACGTTGGAGCGCAACTACCCGGTGGTACAAGCAGGGATGCTCGTGGTTGCCTTTTTGTTTATTGTAGTCAACCTTATCACTGATGTATTGTACGGCCTACTCAACCCGAATATTCGAGAGGGCCAATCGTGACCACAGTCGCCAAAACAACGCCAAACTCTCAACGCCGTTCATACCCGTCTGTTCAATCGCTTCGGGCGTGGTTTGCCGCCAGCCCATCGGCTTTTGTGGGCGGCACGCTGATTATACTTTTGCTCATCATCGCATTCTCTGCCCCGCTTTTCGCACCGTATACCCCGGAAGAAATGGACTTCGCAGCGGCCTTAACCGGGCCATCCCCGACGCATTGGCTCGGAACTGATAATTTCGGGCGGGATGTGCTCACCCGTGTCGTATTTGGCTATCGCATTTCGATGGCTGTTGCTTTGGGGTCAGTAGGAGTTGGCCTGATTGTGGGCGTCACGTTGGGCCTATTGGCGGGTTACTTCGGCGGCATCATAGACAACCTTATTATGCGCCCAATGGACGTGTTGATGGCATTCCCGGCGATTGTGCTGGTTGTTGCGCTCACAGGCTTTGTCGGGCGCAACCTAAGCATCATGATTTTGGCGATTGGCATCGTTTACGTTCCCATTTTTGCGCGGGTCATGCGCGGTGCCACCCTGGAAATTGTCGGTCAACTGTACGTGGAGGGCGCACGCGCACGGGGGGCCTCACCGCTAAGGCTGATGCTCATTCACGTTTTGCCCAACGCCATTGCCCCTGTCCTGATTCAAGCATCAGCATTGATGGGAATCGCGATTTTGCTTGAGTCTGGCCTGAGTTTTATTGGCCTGGGTACCCAACCCCCTGACCCATCACTGGGCCTGATGCTCTCTGAAGGGCGCCAATTCATGACCGACGCCCCCTGGATGGTGATCGTCCCGGGTGTGGCCATTTCAATCGCTGTGTTGGGGTTCAACCTGCTGGGCAACGGCCTCCAAGATACCTTGAATCCATCAAGGAAGGGGCAATGAGCTTACTATCCGTTCGTAACCTGACGACAGAATTCCGCGTCGGTGGCCAGTGGTTGGCAGCCGTCTCGAATGTAAGCTTTGACCTGCAACCGGGTGAAATTCTTGGCCTGGTCGGTGAATCAGGTTGTGGCAAGTCTACGACGGCCTACAGCCTGATGGAACTGCTGCCGTCCAATGCACGGGTCGCCAATGGCGAAGTCTGGCTGCGCGATACCCAACTCCTAGGTATGGGAGAGAGCCGCTGGCGCGACATACGCGGCACCCAATTGGCCATGATCTTCCAGGACCCAATGACCGCGCTAGACCCGGTATTCACGGTTGGCGACCAGGTGATGGAAACCCTACGGGAGCATCTTGGGTTAAGCCATAAGGATGCCCGTGCCCGCACGCTGGCGTTATTCCGGCAAGTGGGCATCCCGGCACCAGAACAGCGCTTTAATGCCTATCCGCACCAGTTCAGCGGGGGCATGTCCCAACGCATTGCGCTCGCCATCGCTATTTCTTGCCATCCACACGTGTTAATTGCAGATGAACCCACCACCGCCCTTGACGTAACGATTCAAGCGCAAATCCTGCGGCTGATTCGTCGCCTATTGGTTGAGGGCCAGGGCACAGGTGTGTTGCTTATCACGCATGATTTGGGGGTTGTCGCCCAGGTGTGTGACCGGGTGGCCGTCATGTACGCCGGTGAAATTGTGGAAATCGGCGATGTACAATCCATCTTTAGCGACCCACGCCATCCGTACACACAAGCGCTGCTGAATTCGCTCCCCAGCCGTCAGGTAGAACCGGGCCAGCTTGCCAATATTCAGGGGTATGTGCCGGGGCTGGCGAGTCGGCCTAGTGGGTGCCGTTTTAACCCGCGCTGCGCTCACGCCAAACCCATTTGCTCAAAGCAACCGCCTCCAAGGATTCAGCTTTCACCAGAACGGGAGGTGGCTTGTGTCCTCTACAACGAATAACGACCTTCTCTTGCAAGCTACTGGGTTAAAGAAGTATTTCCCGCTGGAAACGGACTTCCTGTCTAATTTTCGGAGTGATAAAGCCTATGTGCGGGCCGTAGACGACGTCTCGCTGACCGTTCGTAAGGGGCAAACGCTGGCCGTTGTTGGCGAATCGGGATCGGGCAAAAGTACCTTGGGCAGGCTCATCCTGCGGTTGATCGAACCCACGTCTGGCCAAGCGAGGTTTAAAGGGCGCGATGTCTTCGGCATGAACCGCTCAGAGCTGCGCCGCTTCCGGCGTCAGGCGCAAGTGATTCAACAAGACCCTTATGCGTCACTTAACCCGCGCATGCGCGTCGGGTCAATTATTCAGGAACCCCTGAACATCTATAATGAAGGCACACGGGCAGAGCGCCGCCGTCGCGTTCACGAGCTATTGGAGCAAGTCGGGCTAACCGCAAGCTACGTGGATGCATACCCGTCCGAGTTGAGTGGTGGCCAGCGCCAACGAATCGGGATTGCAGCGGCACTCGCCCTATCTCCAGAGCTAATCGTGGCCGACGAACCCACATCTGCCTTGGATGTATCGGTACAGGCCCAAACCCTGAACTTGCTTTCCCAACTACAAAAAGACTATGGCCTGACGTATATCTTCATCACGCACGACCTGGGGGTTGTTCAACACTTCAGCGACCGCGTGGCCGTGATGTATTTGGGTAAAATTGTTGAGGAAGCCCCCACCGAAACCTTATTTGAAGCACCGCAGCACCCCTACACCCAGTTGCTCTTCTCAGCGATTCCGGCAACAGACCCATCCCAACGAATGGACTGGAATATCCCAGAAGGCGAACCGCCTTCGCCAGTCAACCCGCCTACTGGGTGCCATTTCAATCCCCGCTGCCCGCACGTCATGGCCGTCTGTAAGGAACAACGGCCGCACCTACAGCACACGGCCCCACACCATCAGGTCTCTTGTTATTTGTACGACGAGGCTTGACTTTAGCTTTTTCCAACTAAAGGAGTTTTTGATGAGTTACGGTAGAACAAAATCCGAAGACGAGCTTGATCCCGCTGTTATCGAGGCATTAGCTCAGCAGCTTGGCTTAAACCTATCATCAGAAGAGGCTGCCGCCCTGACCCCAGCGCTCGTCAATCAGATTGCTGCGATGGAGGTGATTACCCGCTTTGACTTGCAAG
Source organism: uncultured bacterium (assembly GCA_963922445.1). Taxonomy (GTDB): domain Bacteria; phylum Chloroflexota; class Anaerolineae; order Aggregatilineales; family Phototrophicaceae; genus DAOTTY01. The sequence continues at coordinate 18,445 of CAWUJQ010000003.1, read as the reverse complement.
AGGTCGTTCCGGCCACTGTCTTTAGTGTGGGAGCGCGTTGGGATGACTGAACTCATGGATATGTCACTGGCGCAAGTGAGTGACCTGCTGGCGGACGGGTCGATTTCTTCTGTCGAACTCACCGAGGCAAACCTGCGTGCCATTGAACAAACCGAGCCAGCCGTCCATGCCTATGCCCGAGTGCTGGCGGACGGCGCGCTAGAAGCAGCCCGCCAAGCCGATCAAGACATCGCAGCAGGCAAACGTCGCGGCGCGCTGCACGGCGTGCCTATCGGCATCAAAGACAACATCTACATGCAGGGCATCCTTGCCGAAAGCGGTTCCAGGGTGATGAAAGGCTTCATCCCGGACTATGACGCGACCTGCGTTAAGCTGCTTAAAGCGGCAGGCGCGGTCATCATTGGCAAAACGCACTGCCATGAATTTGCCTATGGCGTGAACAAACCGCCCACCCGCACCCCCTGGAACCCAGACTGCTACCCTGGCGGCTCAAGCATTGGGTCGGGTGTGGCCGTGACCAGTCGCTCTTCATTCGGCGCACTTGGAACAGATACGGGCGGCTCCATTCGCGTGCCGGCTTTCATCAATGGCATTGTGGGCCTCAAGCCCACCTTTGGCCGCGTGAGCGTTTATGGTGTTGTGCCGGTCTCCTGGTCGCTCGATCACGTCGGGCCACTCACGCGAACCGTGAAAGGCAATGCGATTATGTTGCAAGGCATGGCCGGGTACGAACCGCTCGACCCCACCAGTGCCAACCAACCCGTACCTGATTTCACAGCGTCCATTGACCAGGGGGTAAAAGGGCTGCGCATTGGCGTTGAACGCGATTACTTCTTTTACAACGGGGTGACCGACGACATCCGTGCGGCAGTGGAAGGCGTCATTGAGGAGTACAGAGCGCAGGGGGCTGAAATTGTCGATGTGCCCACCATCCCGGAGCTGGAAGCAACCCAAGATGCGGTCTTCACCATCGTCTTATCAGAGGGGAGCACATACCATCGCAAGCTAATTCGCGAATATGCCGACAAGTACGACCCAACGACACGAGCTACCGTTCAGCTTGGCGAACTAATCCCTGCTACGAACTACATTGCCGCTCAGCAGCTCCGCACGCGTTTCAAAAATGCCATGAAAAAGCGGTTCATGACCCACAATCTAGACGCCATGCTGTGGCCCACAATGCCTATTACTACCGTCCCCTTCGATGACATGAACGTCCCTCGCAAAGACGGCGTAGGCGAAACGCCTGTCGGGTCAATGTGCCATCATACATTCAATGCCAACCTCACCGGGCAGCCAGCCTTGAGCGTCCCGTGCGGGTTCGCAGAGAACGGCCTGCCAATCGGCTTTCAACTGTTGGGCAAGCCGTTTGATGAGGCTATGCTTTTCCGAATTGCCCATGCATATGAGCAAAACCATGAGTGGCATTTGCAAAAACCCCACATAGCCGTCTAGGCACGCACAGCGCACGTGTTCCCCTTCACAACTCAAACCCGTGTTCCGCCATGCCCATTGCCTTGGCGGAACTCCAACCGGGCCGCTGCGGGCCAATTCGCGCTGTGTACGTGGCGCAATGCGCATCGTTATGTACAGCTTGCCTTATTAAATGCGCTTTAACATCATATGTTTTTTACAAAGCAACCTGCGCAAGTCAGTGTTAAATTCTATTCAGCATAATCGCGTTATAGTTGGCATAACGCACACGGAAGGACTTTGCTTGACCGACTACACAGTTGCCGTCCTTGAAGACGCTATACAGCTTCTCAATGTCCTCAAGCAGCATGAAGCGGGTGTAACCCTGGCACAAATGACCGATGAAACCGGGCTGGTGAAGAATAAGGTGTTTCGACTGCTCTACACACTTGAGAAGCATCAACTGGCTGAGCGCGATGCAGAAGGCCGCTATCACCTGGGGATGCGTATGCTCTCTTATGCCAAATCCGTAGAGCGACAAAACCGCCTGCTCGAAGCCAGCCAAGGCGTAATGGATTTGCTTATGGAAGAAACGGGCGAAACGATTTTCCTTGGTGTTGTGAGCGGCCAGGACGCCCTGTGTGTGGCCGCCAGAGAGTCCACCCAGTCCATTCGCCTGTATGCCGAGGTTGGCCGTCGTGCCCCCTTGCACAGCGGCGGCGTTCCCAAAGCGCTGCTGGCCCATCTGCCGCAAGACCATCAAGCGGAACTGCTGCAAGCGTTTGATGCGGACGCCGCCGCGCCCGACCTTGACCTGCTGCGCGCTCAACTACCCGTGATTCAGCAGCATGGCTACGTGGTTGTGGTAGATGAACTCGATATGGGTGCTCATTCTGTTGCCGCCCCCATCTTCAACTATGACAACGAGGTCGTCGCTGCCATATCCATTGCTGGGCCGTCGCATCGCTTCACTGCCTCGCAAATTGAGACATACATCGAACTCATTCAGCAGGCCGCCGCGCAAATTTCTGAAAAGCTCGGTCACCGTCCGTCTATCCCTGTGCAATAAGGTTTATTGATCTCAAAAGGAGCGTTTTACTGTGCAAAATACCATTACATCCCTGGAACAAACGCTGCTAGACGCCCTGTCCGCGGATGAACCATGGGCGCTGATTGAACGATTCACCACGCTGGTTCGCGAATCGGCCAGTGATGATGAGCGTGAAGCCGCCGCTTATATCACAGAACGGCTCGAAGCCCTGGGCGTTCCTCATCAGGTTTATGAGCCGGAGTTGTTCCTGAGCGTTCCGGTCAAGTCATCACTCGTCGTTGGTGGAGAGACAATCCGCGCGAAAAGCCCGGCCTTTTCTGCCACTACCCCGCCAGAGGGACTCACGGGCAAAATCGTCAAGATTCCAAGCCTGTACTCACCCCGCAGCGTAGACCTGTTCGACGTAACCCCCGCCTCAGACGCAGATGTCGCAGGCAAGATCGTTGTCATTGACGGGTATGGCGGGCCGCCTCCTGTCCACCTATTCGAGCAGATGGGTGCCATCGGGCAAATTTACATCAACCCCGGCGTGGATATTCACTGGGGCATTTGCACCACCATCTGGGGCGCGCCAGATGTAGACAACTATCAGCGCCAGCCATCCACACCCGTCATTTCGATCAACCGCCCTTCGGGTGAAGCGCTGCTCAAGCAGTTGGATGAGCAAGACGAGCTTGAAGTCACGCTCCATACAGAAATGAAGCTGGGCTGGTTCCCGTGCCCGGTCATCGTTGCCGAAATCGAAGGCACCCAGGAACCGGAGCGATTCGCGCTGGTACACGGGCATTACGATTCCTGGGATGTGGGCATTGGAGACAACGCCGTTGGCGACGCGACCATGCTTGAATTAGCGCGCATTTTCAACGACAACAAGGATCAACTGGCCCGCAGCCTGCGGATTGCATGGTGGCCGGGGCACTCCACCGGGCGTTATGGCGGCTCAACGTGGTTTGCAGACTACTTCGGCCTCGATTTGGCGCGCAACTGTGTCGCTCAGGTCGATATTGACTCCCCCGGCTGCCGTTGGGCCACCGAGTACCGCGACATCAGTTGGATGAAGGAAACCGAAGCCTTTTGTCAGGAAGCCATCAAGGATGTTACCGGGCTGGACTCACACGGTGAGCGCCCGCATCAAGCCGGGGATTACTCGTTTAACAACATCGGCCTGTCCAGCTTCTTCATGCTGCTTTCCACCATGCCCAACGCCAAAGCCGAGGAGATGGATTATTACCCGGTAGGTGGCTGCGGCGGCAACATCGCGTGGCACACGGAAAACGACACCCTCGAAATTGCGGATAAAGACAACCTGATGCGCGACCTGCGCGTGTATGTGGCAACCGTCCAGCGGGTGTTGAACCGCTCGATTCACCCGTTTGACTTCCGGGCACTGGCGGGCGAGTTCACTGAAACACTGGACGGCTATAAAGAAGCGGCTGGCGACAATGCAGATTTCCAGCCCGCCTACGACGCGCTGACCGACCTAAACAGTGCCCTGGACGCCCTCTATGGACAAGCACCTGCCCTGTCCGAGAAATCTGTCACCGACCCGGCAGTGCGTGCCTACAACGACGCCATCCTGGAAATGGGCCGCCACCTGGTGCAAATCAACTTTACCCGGCAGGGCATGTTCCGCACCGAACCCGCCGTCAAGATTCCGCCGCTGCCCGACCTGGCCCCTGCCAAGGACTTAGCCAACGCAGACGACCATATGAAGCGTGTTATTAAAACACACCTGATGCGCGGCACCAACCGCGTAGCCTGGGCGTTTGAATCCGCAGCGAACGCGGCCAAGCGCGCGGTAGCCACTATCGAAGCACACAGCTAAACGGCAGCACGCCGGGGGAGTTCATCCCCTGGCTTATTTTCGACCCAGTAGACGTTACGGAGAGATTACCCATGCGAATTGTTTACCTCATTCCCGGCCCAATGGGGCGTACCGCAGAAGGCGCCGCTAAAGTCCAGCGGCGCGGCGAACTCCTCAAGAAATACGCCAACAACAACACCGAAACCGGCATTGTAGACGTCCCCGAAGGCCCGGCCTCCATCGAGAGTGCTTACGAGGAGTACCTGTCCATCCCCGCAGCAGCGAAGAAAGCTGTTGAGCTGGAACAAGAGGGCTGGGACGCAATCATCCTGGGCTGCTATGGCGACCCCGGCCTGGATGCACTGCGTGAGCTGGTTTCTATTCCGGTCATTGGCCCGGCTGAGGCCTGCGCCCTGACGTGTGCGTCACTTGGGCATCGCTTCGGCGTGATTACCATCACCGAGAGCGTGATTGCAGACACAGAGCGCAAAGCCCGCAACGCCGGCGTTGGCGAAAAGCTGGCCAGCGTGCGCGTGGTTGGCATCCCGGTGCTGGAACTGCACAACGACCGTGAGCGCACCATTGACGCGACGGTGGCTCAGGCCCGCATCGCTATGGAGCAAGACCGGGTCGATACGTTCGTGGTGGGCTGCATGAGCATGGGTTTTTTGGAAATTGCCGAGGCTGCTGGCGCTGAGCTAGGGGTGCCGTTCCTCAACCCGGCCCGTGTGTCTGTGCGCTTTGCAGAGATGCTCGTTGGCTCCGGTTTGACGCACTCGCGTAAGGCCTATCACGTGCCGCCCAAGCTGGCGACCGGCAAAGTGTCGTCCGCTGCTGAACTCTTTACGATGTAGGCCGCACTATGGACTACATCGTAACAGGTGCCACCGTCATTGACGGAACTGGCACCGCCCCCCAAACTGATGCGGTCGTCTACGTCGCAGGTGAACGCATTGCCTATGTGGGCGCTGCTGCCGGGTTGCCCGCTGAGGCGGCGAACCTGCCGAGTGTTGATGCGGCGGGCAAAACCGTCATCCCTGGCCTGATTGACGCACATGTACACGTCTGCTGGAACGGTCGCGAAAGCGTGTTGGTCAGCATCAAACGTGACCGTGATGAGCTAATGCTGGGCGCTGTAGAAACGGTTAACAATATTCTCAAAACGGGCACAACCGCAGTACGTGACATTGGCGGCCACCACTTTTTAGAGATGTCCCTGCGCAAAGCCATCAACGCCGGACAAATTCCTGGCCCACGTATGCGCACGTCCGGTCGGGTTCTGGCAATGACGGGCGGCCACGGCTACTTTATCGCTCGCGAAGCTGATGGCCCTGACGAAATGCGTAAGGCTGCCCGTGAGCAAATCCGCGCTGGAGCCGACACCGTCAAGATGATGGCAACGGGCGGCGCAGCCACCCCCGGCCAGGATGTCAACGCCAGCCAGTTCACGGTAGACGAGATGAAAGCCGCTGTCGATGCCGCCCACGCTGCCGGACGCACCACAGCCGCCCACTGTCACGGCACCGGTGGCATCAAAAACTCGATTCTGGCGGGTATGGACTCCATTGAGCATTGCAGCTACCTCACCGACGAGACGGCAGACATGATGGCCGAAAATGGCACGCAAATGGTGCTCACGCTGGGGGTTGCCAAGCCCGACCCCGACAAGATTCCGCCGGGCAGTGAGAAAGAAGCTGAACGCCTGGAACCCATCTTTGCCATGCTGCGCGAGCGCACGCACGAGTCCATCAACATTGCCCGCAGCAAAGGCATATTCATCGGCATCGGCAGTGATGCAGGCGGCAACGCCCTGGCCCCACACGACTTCAGCATGGCTAAAGAGGCTGAACTGCTCATCGCCAACGGCTTTACCCCAATGGAAGCGCTCACCATCGTCACCAAACACAACGCCCACGTCCTGCGCTGGGGTGACGATATGGGCACGCTGGAGGCAGGCAAACTGGCTGACTTCGTGATTTTGGATGCCAACCCGCTGGATGACATCGCCAACTTGCGCTGTGTAAATGCCGTTTACAAGGGCGGCGAAAGGGTGTTGATGTAATGCAAGACGTATTCGACATCATCGAACAACGCAAAGACGTTTACCTGGGCTGGCTGACGGAAATCTGCCAGCAGCCGTCGGTCGCTGCGCAGGACTGGGGCATGGTAGAAACCGCCGCCCTGGTTGAGCGGATGCTCAAGGACATTGGCGCGGATGTGAAGCAGGTGCCCACCGCAGGCTACCCCGTCGTATACGGGGAAATCGGCGGCAAGAGCGATAAAACGCTGTCGTTCTACGATCACTACGACGTACAACCGCCGGAACCGCTCGACCTATGGGACAGTGAACCATTCGGTGCGGAAGTGCGTGATGGCACCCTATATGCACGCGGCGTTGCCGACAACAAAGGCAACCTGATTGCCCGCGTTTGTGCGATTGACGCCTACCTGCGGGCGCGGGGCGAACTGCCCGTCAATGTGAAGTTCATCTTTGAGGGCGAGGAAGAAATCGGCAGCCCCAACCTGGGTGACTTTGCCGACGCCCACCCCAACCTGATTGCCGCCGATGGCTGCATCTGGGAGGCAGGCTATTGTGACCCGCAGGGGCGGCGTGAGGTGTACCTGGGCTTAAAGGGCATCCTCTACGTGGAGCTATCGGTGGAGCAGGCCAACGTTGACCTGCACTCGATGTGGGCGGCGGTAGTGCCGAGTGGCGCATGGCGGCTGCTGCATGCTCTGCGCACGCTCAAAGATGAGTTTGAGCAGGTACTCATCCCTGGCTTCTACGACAAAGTCCTGGAACCGACCGAATCTGATCTGGCAGCACTGCAAACCATGCCGTTTGATGAGGCAGGCCGCAAAGCACAGCTTGGCCTAGACGGGTTCGTGAATGACCTGAGCGGCATTCCACTGCTGCAAAAGCTCATCTTCCAGCCCACCTGCAACATCGCCGGGATTGAATCCGGCTACACGGGCCAGGGCATGAAGACGGTGCTGCCCCACGCCGCCAAAGCCAAGCTTGACTTCCGCCTTGTGCCGGATCAAGACCCGCACGAAATCCATGACCTGCTCGTCAAGCACCTGCAAAACTGCGGCTATGACGACGTAAAGGTCAACCTGATGGCCGCCGAACACCCCGCCCGCACCCCCACTGACCACGCTTTTGCCAAAACAGTGATTGATGCCGTGCAGGAAGTCTATGGCCATGCGCCGGTCGTGTATCCCATCACACCCGGCAGCGGCCCCATGTATGAGCTGTGCCAAAAGCACAACATCCCGGCTGTGTCCATTGGTATAGGCAACGAAAACTCTCGCAATCACGCGCCCAACGAAAACATCCACCTCAAGGACTTCTACGACGGCATCCGTCATCTGTCCGTGATTGTGGATCGCTTCGGAGGCGATTAAGTGATTTTGCCCGCAATTGCCTGTGAGGAGGCGCTTGCAATTTGACTCACAACCGCATCACCACAACCCAACCCGTCATTTTTAGTGTGAAAGGTTTTTCGACCCCATGAAATCCCCAATTAGAGGTCTTTTTGTCTTGCTGGCGGCCCTGTGTGTGCTAACAGGCGTCGCCCTGGCCCAGGGAGGCGAGCCAGTTCCGTCAGTTACGGTGCTTTCCAACGTGCAGGCTGCCGACCCCATCGAGTTTGAAACCACCCGCCTGCTGGTAGAAAACATGCGCCAGCTTGGGCTGGATGTTGAACACCAGGCCATTCCCTGGGAACAGCAGTCCGAACTGGTATGGTTCAACCGTGGCGACTGGCAGATGACCGCCTGGCGCATGGTCGCCCGCCCAGAGCGTATGGACCCCGACGAATTTGTGTTTAACCTGTTCCACTCCTCTACGGCTGAAAACGGCTACAACTTCGTCGGCTACATTAACCCAGAATACGACGCCCTGGCAGAAGCCCAGCGCAGCGAAACCGACCCTGAAGCCCGCCGCCAACTGGTCTACGACGCGCAGGCCATTATTGCAGAAGATGTGCCCTATGTGTTCGTTGCGCACCCGCAGCTTCCATTCGTGGTCCGTGAGGATGTTTGGGACGCTGAAACGGTCGTTGATGCTCAGGGCATTGGCGTAAAGAACTTCTGGACGTGGATCGGCCTGGAACCGCTGGGCGACGAAACCACGATTATCACCAACACCAGCGACGTGGTGCAGGCGGTGAACCCGCTCTACATCTCCGGCGATGCTGACAGCCGCGTGACTGAACTCATCTGGGATCGCCTGATGCGCATCGGCCCGGATGGACTGCCGCAGCCGTGGGCCGCTGAGTCCGTTGAGTATCTGGACGATGTAACCGTCGAAGTCAAGCTGCGCGAAGGTATGATGTGGCACGATGGTGAACCCGTTACGGTTGAAGACGTTGTCTTCTCCTTTGAGGCCACCCAGAGCGGCGAGTCCCCGATGTACCAGCCGTTTGGCAGCCGGATCGGCAGCATCGAGATTATGGACGAAAGCACGGTCGTCTTCACGCTGGCTGAGCCGTGGGCTGCGTTTGAGGTGGCGTCCCTGTCCAAGGTGAATCTGATCCCGCAACACGTCTGGGAACCGATCCTGACAGACCTGGCTGATGTGGACGAAAACGCTGAGGACTTCCAGGAAGAAATTCCGATTGGCTCTGGCCCGTACAAGTTCGTTGCGTGGCAGCAGGCCGAATCCGTCATCCTGGAAGCTAACACCGATCACTGGGCCGCCCCCGCTGCTGATGGCTGGGTGATGCGCATTATCCCCAATGCTGAATCCGCCCTCGGTCAGATTCAAACCGGCGAACTGAACTTCCTGACGGAATGGGAAGGTGACGCCGAAGTCCTGGCACAAACAGCAGAGGCAGACGCGAACCTGGGCATCTACGCCAGTGCAGACCTGGGCTTCCGCTTTTACGGTTTCAACACGCGCCTTGCTCCCTTCGATGATGTGGCCATGCGCCGTGCTGTCGCGCATGTGATGCCGCGTCAGGCCGTGGTAGACAACATCTTCAAGGGCTTCGCTGTTCCGGCAGACTCTTACGTGTCGCTGGCCATTGACTACTGGCACAACCCGGACCTGCCCCAGTACGAATTCGACCTCGAAACGGCACGGCAAATTTTGCTGGACGCTGGTTACACCTACGCTGACGACGGTACGCTGCTGCTGCCAGCAGACTAACCCCGTCTGAGTAACGGGTGGGGGTGCTAGTTGGCATCCCCACGCCACCACCTACTCACCCACCTGTTCGCAAATTTGCAGGAGTGCCCAACATGAGCCGCGACGTTCTTTTTTACATTGGCCGCAGGCTGTTACAAAGCCTTTTCGTACTGTGGGTCATCATCACGATATTATTCTTCTTCTTTCGGTTAGCACCGGGCAGCCCTGTTGCCGCTTACATCGACACAACCTTCACAGCAGAACAAGAAGCGTCGGTCATGGCCCGCTTTGGCTTAGACAAACCGCTTCACATGCAATATTTCATTTACGTCGGGAACTTACTGCGCGGTGACCTGGGCGATTCCTTCTTTTATGGCGACTCCGTCGTGGGGTTAATTAGTGACGTGCTGCCGAACACGCTTTACCTGACGCTCACCTCACTTATGATTGCCTACCTCGCGGGCGTGCTGGGCGGCATTTTCCTGGCGGCGCAGCGTGGCAAGCCCGTCGAACGCGGTGGCATCGTTTTCACCTTGATTACCCGTGCTGCGCCTGAGTTTTGGGTGGGCATGATATTATTGGCGATCTTTGCGTTTCAATTACGCTGGCTGCCCTCTTCCGGGACGGGTGGCGCAACCACCATTTACGCCAGCGAGGTTGAAAAACTCACCTCACCGGAGTTCTGGCGGCACATGCTGCTGCCCATGACGACCCTGGCGCTGTATTTGCACGGCCTGCCGCTGCTGCTAATGCGCTCCAACATGCTGGAAGTCATGGATCAAGACTTCATCACGATGGGCCGCTTGATTGGCTATGGTGAGCGGCGCTTGATGCTGCAACACGCCGCCCGCAACGCCATGCTGCCGGTGATTACCGCGCTTGCCCTTGGCGTGGGCTATTCGATTGGCGGCAACGTCGTGATTGAGAATGTGTTTGGCTGGCCGGGCATCGGGCGGCTGCTGGTGCGCGCTGTCTCATCATCCGATTATCCGCTGGCCCAAGGTGCGTTTGTGATTATTGCGGCCATCATCGTCGCGCTGAACTTTATTGCGGACGTGCTATACAGCTTGCTCGACCCACGTGTCGGCTCATCCGCCGCCGCCCGCGCATCCTAAGGAGGTCGCCCCATGGCAGAACTTGACGTCAATGCAAGAGACAACGCGCTCGCCGTAGCGCCACCCGTCACACACAAACGGGAAAAACCGCTATCCGCCTTCCTCAAAACCAACTTTGAAGTCTTTCAGCGTGATTGGATGGCCCTGGTCGGTCTTATACTGCTGGTTTTTTTCATACTCGTGGCGGTACTCGCCCCGGTGATTGCCCCCTACGGCCCGCTTGAGGTCATTCAAGAGGATGGCTTCTGGCTGTCCAACGAATCCCCATCAGCCGAGTATTTCCTCGGTACAACTAACCTGGGCCGTGACATCTTCTCACAGCTCGTCTACGGATCGCGCACAGCGCTCCTGGTTGGCCTCTCGGCAGCCGTTGCTGTGGCCGTCATTGGCACGGTTGTGGGGCTGGTTGCCGGGTACTACGGCGGCTGGGTCGATACGATCCTGATGCGCCTGGCGGACGTGGCCTTTGGCATTCCATTTCTGCCGTTCATTATCGTACTGGCCGCCTTCCTGGAGCCGAGCATCTGGAATGTTGTGCTGGCAATGGCTGCCCTGCTGTGGCGCGATACCGCCCGTGTGGTGCGCTCACAGGTACTTGTTATCCGGGAGCAGGCGTTTGTCAGTGCGGCCAAAATCAGCGGGGCGGGGCACCTGCGCATCATCTTTATGTACATCGCGCCCAGCATTTTGCCGCTGTCGTTCCTCTATGGGTCGCTGGCCATTGGCTGGGCCATCCTGACGGAAGCCAGCGTCAGCTTTTTAGGCTTTGGTGACCCGGACGTGGTGAGTTGGGGTTTTATGCTGCAAGACGCCTTCCTATCGCAGGCACTCTCGCGGGGTGCCTACCATTGGATCATCCCGCCGGGGCTGTGCATTATGCTCACCGTGATGGCCGGGTTTTTCATCGGGCGCGGCTACGAAGAAGTCATTTTCCCGCGTTTGCGCCGGATGTAGGAGCGATATAAATGTCACTATTAGAGATGAAGGACTTAACCGTCGCCTATCACACCCGGCGCGGTACCGTACAGGCCGTGGATGGCGTTTCGCTCACTCTGGATGAATCGCAGCATCTTGGCGTGATTGGCGAGTCGGGCTGTGGCAAAACAACGCTCATGCGGGCGCTCATTGGCGTGCTGCCGCGTAACGGCGACGTAACTGGCGGCAGCATCACGTTTAAGGGGCAAAATCTGCTTGAGTTGAGCGACCGTGAAATGCGTGAACTCCGTTGGAGCGAAATCGCGACCATTCCCCAGGCATCAATGGATTCACTTGACCCGGTCGTGCGTGTGGGCAAGCAGCTAGAAAAAATCCTTACCGTGCGCGGCGGCCTGGATCGCAGTGCGGCCAAACGCCAAGCGGTTGACCTCTTTGAGCTTGTCGGCCTGGATGCCTCGCAGCTCACCCAATACCCACACGAGTTCAGCGGTGGCATGAAGCAGCGCGCCATCATTGCAGCATCACTCGCGCTGCAACCCAGCCTGCTCATTGCTGACGAACCGCTCACCGCCCTGGATGTCATCGTTCAGCACCAAGTGCTAGAAACGCTCACCGCCCTAGAAGACGAACTCAACCTGACCATCATGCTTGTCACGCATGATATTTCCGTCGTGGCTCAACTGTGCGATTCCGTCGCGGTGATGTACGCGGGCCGCATCGTGGAACAGGCCGCAGCCGAACCGTTCTTCAAGGCACCCTATCACCCCTACAGCATGGGCCTGCAACAGGCTTTCCCTACGTTGATTAAACCCAAAGACGTACTCGTTTCCATTGAAGGCTACCCGCCCGACCTGCACGAGCCGCCAACGGGCTGCCGCTTTGCGGAGCGCTGCCCGTTCGTTGTATCGCAGTGCCACGAGATTGACCCACGGCTAGAAGCGGTTGAGCCAAACCACACCGCTGCGTGCATCCGCGCCCGTGAAATGCCAGACCTACGCCCCCACGCCGCCGATAGCAAAACCTGGCAGCATGTTGAGGCGGTGGTGCAACCAACACTACATCCCCACCATGACGGCACCAATGGCCGCCAACCTGCCGCCGATGGCCCCCTCGTCGAAGTCCAGGCCGCGTCCAAACGGTACAAAATCGGCGGTGGGCTGGCCGGGCTGGTGCGTGGTGAACGCGAACGCATCGTCTATGCGGTGAATAGCATCTCGTTTTCGTTGCAACAGGGCGAAAGCCTGGGCATTGCGGGCGAATCGGGCTGTGGCAAGTCCACGACGGGCAAGCTGCTGGTCAAACTGTTGGAACCTAGCGACGGCAGCATTCGCTTCAACGGCCAGGATGTGGGCATGCTCACCGGGTCAGCCCTCAAGGACTATCGCCGCCGGGTGCAGTTGATGTTCCAGAATCCGTTCGAGGCGCTCAGCCCACGCTTTACCATTTATCGGTCGCTATCGGAGCCGCTGATGATTCACGGCTGGACGAACGAAGCTGAACGCTTACAGCGGGTGTTAGAAACGCTCGACCAAGTAAACCTGCGCCCCGCCGATGCGTTCCTGGATAAGTTCCCACACCAACTGAGCGGCGGGCAGCTTCAGCGCGTGGTGCTGGCGCGGTCACTCATTTTGCGACCAGATTTTCTCGTTGCCGACGAGCCGGTTTCTATGTTAGATGTATCGGTTCGCGCAGGCATCTTAAACACCATGCGCGACCTGGCCAAAGAGATGAACTTGACCACCGTGTACATCTCGCACGACCTATCCCTGCTCCAATATACCTGCGACCGCATCGCCATCATGTATCTGGGACACATCGTGGAAATTGGCCCCACCGAAGAAGTCATCAACAACCCTAAGCACCCCTATACCCGGGCACTCATCAACGCCGTACCCGCGCCAGACCCAACCTATCCAACCCAGCCGCTGCGTGTGCGCGAGGGCGTACCCCGCCCGACCCAGCAAATCAAAGGGTGCCCGTTTGTTGAGCGCTGCCCGGATGCAATGGAAGCCTGCCTGACCATCGCACCACCGGCCATATCTATCGCAGACGACCACCTCACGCTATGCCATCTGTACGGTGAACACGCCAACTCCCCTAGCATCACGCAGCCGGAGCAAACCGCATGACGGCAGGTATAGCAACCCAAACGATGCGGGCTGCCGTCCTGCACGAACACGGCGGGCGTGAGCAGGTCAAGCTGGAGCAGATTCCCGTCCCGGAACCGCGTTATGGGCAGGTGCGCGTCAAAGTTCACGCCTGTGCCCTCAACTGGCTGGACGTCGGCATTCGCATGGGGCCAAAATTCGGAGAGATTCCACTGCCACTTATCGGCGGGGGCGACATCGCTGGAACGGTCGATAAACTCGGTGAAGGCGTCACAGGTGCAGCCGTCGGTGATGAAGTCATGGTTTATCCATTGGTGACGTGTGGCACCTGCGAATTTTGCCGCCGGGGTGAGCCGACGACTTGCCCCGACCACCAGATTATCGGTGAGCATATCGACGGCGGCCTGGCGGAATACACGATCATCCCGGCTGCAAACCTGATTCCCAAGCCGCGTGGCCTGTCCTTTGAAGAAGCGGCTGCGTTGCCTATTGTCACCATGACGGCGTGGCACATGCTCATTTCAGTTGGCAAGCTGCGCGTTGGGGAGTGGGTTTGCATCCCAGGGGCAGGGGGCGGCGTTGCATCCGTAAGCATTCAGATTGCAAAGGTAAGCGGTGCCAAAGTCATTGCAACATCTTCCACCGAAGCGAAGATGCAGGCAGCGCTCAACCTAGGTGCAGATCACGTTTTCAATTACCAACGTGACGATTGGGTACAGCGTGTCCTGGATGTGACAGGCGGGCGCGGTGTCGATATGGTTCAGAATATCGTTGGAGCCTCCACATGGGCAGACAGCCTGCGCGTGCTTGCCCGCAATGGACGAATGGTCGTCGTGGGTTCTCACGCAGGTACCAGCTTCGAACTATCTATTCCTCAGATTTATCATAAGCAGTTGTCGATTTTAGGTGCAAATGGCGGAACTTACCATGAGCTGACGGCAGCCTTGCAACTCGTTGAATCCGGGGAACTGCGACCCGTTGTAGATACTGTCCTACAACTAGACGCAATTCATGAGGGGCACCGCTTACTAGAGGAACGGGCGCACTTTGGCAAGGTCGTGATAAAGCTTTAGCAGTTCACGGTGGCGGATGTGGCACCATGGTCGTCTGTCGCATATCAAAACCAAGTCCCTAACCCTGATTATCTGGCCCACAATACGCTTAGCACACAATTCAACACGAATGACTTTAATAGCGAAGGAGCTTCAAGGTGGGCTGGACAGGCCAAATCGGCTACCGTAGGAACGTTTTCACCAGGAGTTGCGACAACGTTACCAAACTTCCCAAACAGGACGGGGCGGTCCGGCTCGTTCATGTCGCTTTCCTTCGCAAGTGACCGATAGTTTGCACCCACGCATAGGATTTTACCGGGATAGTGTGCCTAATGGATAAACGAAAACAAATCCGCATAATCTGTCGCCATCGGCAAAGTGCCTTTTACGCAAACCTCACCCCTGTTCGCTGCGCTCACTGTCCCCTCTCCAAATGGAGAGGGGAAGGAGAACCGGAGGTTCGGGAGGGGTGAGGTGTAGTAGCGCATCATATGAATCTGAATGCGTTTGTCCATAAGGCTCCAGTTTCAAATCTGCCTTTACCCGCCTGGCTTCCCTCCCTAACCTACCCCCGCCAACCATTTCAATTGGCTAGGCACATTATTTTTAATTTCTTCATAAAAAATATAAATTTATTAGCCCACAGTTGCCTGGGTGGCAGCATGTAAGCGAAAAGGCTACAAACTCATCGCTTCAACTAACATTACACTCTGGCCATAACTTTGATCATTTGGGGGCATCAAATGAGCTTTTTTAAGCTGCAAAAACTCAATTCTCGGCAACAAAATCACCATTTTTGCTGGACTGTGTAACTTCAGCCAGTAAGCCTGCCAGCCGTGTTGTATCGCCGTCCTCTAGAATTCGCTATACTGCCGCATACTATTATGGATCGGGGAACGCATTGTGTCATACATCTTTATAAGTTACAGCAGTCAAGACAGAGACTACGTGTTCACGCTGGCCGATAAACTGCTAGCAGAGGGCTTCAACGTTTGGTTAGATCGTGGCTCGCTGCGCGCCGGGCAAAACTGGTGGGCGGGTATTGTCTACGCCATTTGGGAATGCGACGCCTTCGTTGTTGTACTAAGTCCCAACTCAGACGCGTCGGAATATGTACAGCGGGAGATTGCAGTCGCCTCGCAGCGCAATAAAACCATGTTCCCCATTTTGTTAGACGGGTCGCTGGACACCGTCAACTGGAGCTTTTTCCTGCGCACACAGGTGACCAGCGTCACAGAAGACCGCAACCTGCCCGAAGCCGCCTTCTATGGCGAGCTTGAAAAACTCGTCCAGCGCCAAGGCGCCCCCGGCCAATACATGGACTCTTCCCCGATTGTCAGCACTGGCAACCCCGAAGAGCAGGAGACGCTTAAAACGGCCATCGAGAATCCGCCGATTGCGGACAGCCGCACAAGTGGCGAGGGTCGCCTTGAAATCGGTGAACAACTGGTTCACCGTGGCCTGGAATTCCGCCACAAGCTGAGCGAAGAGGGTGGCATGGGCGATGTGTGGTTGGCCTATCAACCGGGGCCAAAGCGCGAAGTGGCCGTAAAGGTTATCAAGCCAAAGTTCGCCAACGATGCCAACTTCATCCGGCGCTTTGAACTTGAGGCCGAGGTAGTGGCGCGCCTTGAACATCCGAATGTCGTTTCACTGTACGACTTTTGGCGTGAACCAGGCGGTGCCTTTTTGGTGATGCGCTATCTGCGGGGTGGGTCGCTTAAGCGGCAAGTGGCCGACGGGCCCCACTCGCCCGCCACTGTCCTCCCCTGGATACAGCAGATTGGGTCGGCATTGGCGATGGCTCACCTGGAAGGCATTGTTCACCGCGACATTAAACCGGCAAACGTGCTGCTTGACGAAAATCAAGTGGCCTACCTAGCAGACTTCGGCTTGGCGACGCTGCTGGACACCGACACCAAAATCAAGTCATCTGGTACGTATGGCTACGCCGCTCCGGAGCAATTGCTTGGCAAACCGGTTGACGCACGCGCTGACTTGTTCAGCCTGGGCGTGACGGCCTACGAACTCTTCACAGGTGAACGGGGCTTCCAGGGGGATGATTGGCTCCAGCGCTTGCTGCACGAGCCGCTGCCGGACGTACAAGCAGCCAACCTCGACCTGCCCGACGCGCTCAATGATGTGTTACAGCAGGCCACCGCCAAAAACCCCGATGAACGCTACGCCGACGCGACCGCTTTCGTTAATGGGCTGAACAGTGTTTTTGCGGAGGGCACTTCAATCGTGTTTGGCACGCTATCCACCACTGCGGCTGCTGAGGGGCCGCTCGATCTGCCCAACCCTTACAAGGGCTTGCGCGCCTTCCAAGAAGGAGACAGCAGCGACTTCTTCGGGCGGGCAATGTTGACAGAGCGCCTCCTTGAGCGGATGAACCAGCCAGAGGTGGAAGCCAGGTTTTTGGCGGTGGTTGGCCCCAGCGGCAGTGGTAAATCGAGCGTGGTGAAAGCGGGTGTGCTGCCTGCCCTGCGTGCGGATGCCCTACCCCGCAGCGGTAGCTGGTACGTGGTGGAGATGTTCCCCGGTGCCAAGCCATTCCAAGAGTTGGAAGTGAAACTGCTGCGCGTGGCGGTAGACCCGCCGCCCAGCCTGCTTGCGCTGCTACGTGAGGAAAATGGCATCGGGCGGGCGGTGAAGCGGGTGCTGCCAAACGACGAAACTGAACTGCTGCTGGTGATTGACCAGTTTGAGGAGTTGTTCACACTGGCACCAGAGGCGACTCGCAGCCAATTTATGGCATCCCTGTTAGATGCGCTGGCCGACCCACGCGGGCGGCTGCGCGTTATTGTGACACTGCGGGCAGACTTTTACGACCGCCCGCTCAGTTACCTGGACGCGGGCGAACTATTGCGCAAGCGTACCGAAGTCGTGCTGCCAATGACTGAGGAAGAATTGCGTGCGGCAATCACGCGCCCGGCAGAAAGGGTAGGCGCGCAGTTCGAGCCAGGGCTAGTGGATGTAATTTTGGCGGATGTGGGCGATGAGCCGGGCATCTTGCCGCTGCTGCAGTATGCCCTTACCGAATTGTTTGACCAGCGCACGGGCCGCACCGTAACGCGGTCAGCCTATGACGCGCTGGGAGGCATTGTTGGTGCGCTGACCAAACGAGCAGACGAAACGTATGCACTCATCCCAGAGGCAGACCGGGACACCGTGCGCCAGGTGTTTTTGCGGCTGGTCGAGCTGGGTGAAGGTAATGAAGACACCCGCCGCCGCGTGCGCCGCTCCGAGTTTGGAGAGGCCGCCGCAGTTGACACGGTGCTGGAGCGCTACGGCACCGCCCGCCTGCTCACAGGTGACCGTGACCCAGAAACCCGCGAACCCACCATGGAGGTCGCACATGAGGCGCTGATCCGAACATGGGGGCGGCTGCACGAATGGCTAGACGCCAGCCGTGAGGAACTCTATGTGCAGCGGCGGCTCACGCAAGACGCGACAGACTGGATAGCGGCAGATCGCGACCCCGGACTGCTAACCAGCGGCACCCGGCTGAATCAGTATGAGGCGTTTGCCCAGGCGACGACGCTCCAACTGAGTGCAACCGAACGCGCCTACCTGGATGCCAGCCTAACAGAGCGGGCTAAACTTGAGCGCATAGACAACGAACGCAAGACACGTGAAGAAGAAACTGCCCGCCGTGCGGACGCCTTCCAGAAGCGCACCCGCCAATTTCGGGTGGCATCCATTGTGCTGGCAGTGATGGTTGCGTTGGCGCTGGGGGCTGGCGGCTTTGCTCTGCAACGCCAACAAACCGCCCAAGCATCCGAAGCGCGGTCGGTTGCGGCAGCAGGTACCGCCGTCGCAGGCAGCACCC
>CAWUJQ010000002.1:0-70522 GCA_963922445.1 uncultured bacterium | reverse complement strand
CGCAATGGAATTACTGCGCCATCCCATCTGCTTAACTTATTTCTGCTCTGTTCCTGAGCAACACGGGTTATCTGCGAGAAGCAAAAAAGCCATCCAGACCGGATGGCTTTTTTTGTGGGCGGCATAGGACTCGAACCTATAACCCTTCGCTTGTAAGGCGAATGCTCTGCCAATTGAGCTAGCCGCCCCTTACTGTTACGAATTATAAGGCAGGTGTGGTGTGAGTCAATGGAGAAACAGCGCCAACTGGTAAGCTAACGCTGTTTTTCAGTAACTACTCGGCACTCTCGTCGTCATTCGGTAGGTTGTCTTGTGGGACGACCTGAAGTGGGATGCTCTGATTGCTGTCGTCGTCGCGGCTTTCCTCATTGGCTGGGTCATCCACCTGAATGACTTCCTCGGTGAGTTCTACGGTGAGTTCTGCGGTTATACCAACCTGAACGTTATCGGCGTCTACGTCGTCACTAGACGCTGCCTGCTCTGGCATTGGTGGAGGATCGAACGGGGCGTATTTTACAATGCGTCCCTCATCCGTATCGGACACGTAGACATTGCCGTCCTCGTCCAAAGCGATGCCCGCCGCAACCCGGAACTGATTGTTGCCAATGCTGCCTTCCGGTGCGGGTTGCCCGAACGAGCCTAGGCAGTTCCCCTCCGTATCATAGACAAGCACGCGTGCCGCTTCAGGGTCGGTGACGTAGACAAAGCCGCGTTCAGAGTCAACCGCTACATAGGGGCGATTGCCACGGTCGTTGTACCACGCCCGAACACGGAAGGTAAATTCAAACTCGCCAGTTTCCCTGAAAACGCTGATGCGGCGATTCCAGGTGTCAACAACGTACAAGCGACCGTCATCGCCCAGCGTGAGGCCCGCGGGTTCTTCGAGGTTACCCTCTTCGCTCCCGGCTGAGCCGATGTCGTACAGGAAGTCGCCATCCAGGTTGTAGACGCGAATGCGCTTGTTACCCGTGTCTGCAACGAACACCCGACTATCAGACGCGAGCACCTTACGGGGTGCCCAGAAGCCGTCGAGGGGCTGTACTTCACTCGCGGCACCTTGCTCATAGCGGGTACCAAAGGCGTCAACAGCCTCGCCGTCTTCTGTGAACTGCTGAACTCGGAAGTTCCACGTATCCGCCACATAGACGTTGCCATTGTCAGCGACGGATACGCTGTTAGGCCGTTCCAGCAAGCCCAAGGATTGGGTGTGGTCACCCGTTTGGCCAGTTGCATTCAGGGCGCTGCCCTGCTGGCCGAATGACTCGATATAGTTGCCGTCCGTATCGAAGACAGAGATGCGGTGCGCACCCTGCTCTGCCACGTACACGCGTCCGTTCGCAACAGAGAGGTCAACGGGGGCCAGCAGGCCTTCGGTGAGGTTGGTTTCGCCAAAAACGAGTTCTGCCCCGCCTTGCTGCCAATTCGCGTTGCACATGTTGACGGCGACTTCCGTCAGGCCGGGTACAGTGCCTTCACCAATCCCCAAATCCCAGATTTGAGCAGCAAAGTCTTTGCGGACGTAGACATGCATCCGGTCGGATACCGGCCAGCCTGTCAGAGAAAAGTCGCGATTGGTAGCTTCACCATAGGCCTCAAAGTCGCGTGCCCACCAAATGTCCCACAGGCCGCGCCGCACCTGGGCGGAGTCTGCCGTGGGTTGGAATGTGTTGCCCAGGCGGGAAGGTGTCATATTGAAGTAGTCTTGCATGGGCCACCACAAGCGGATGTATTCGCGGCGGAAGTAGTTGTCGTCTAATAGCGGCTCGAACTTCGAGCGGTTTGCCTCACCAACGACAGCAACGACCGCATTGTCTAGCATCTGTGCGTTGGGGCTTTCTCCGGCATAGGTGGCATTATTGAACTCGCGGAAGTACCAACTGTACGGCCAGCTCACTTCGTTGTCGTACACAAACGCCAGATCAAGGCCATCCGTTGAGCGACGGCTCAGGTCTTCGATGTCGTCAAGTACGAGCTTGACGGCTGGCGCAGCATGCGCGTAAACCAGGTACTCGTTGGCCAGGTCGAAATTGATGAACGATGCCATCCATGCTGTGCGCAGCGTGAGGATGGAGAGCAAGCCGAAAATCGCTACCGCAGACATCCGTCGTAGGTGGTCGAACCCGGTGCGCTCAGACAGCCAGAACAGCCCGAATATCACGGCACCTGTCGCTAACACAACGCCAAGCCACTGACCGGTTAGCCGCAGGCTGTTTACATCCAGGCCAGTGAGCAGGTTCTCACCAAAGATGATTGGCCCAAAAATTCGGGCGACTAGAATAACAAGTGTGGGTACGAGTATCAGGTAGGCCCAGCCGTAGGGCAGCAGCTTTTTCACGTCAATACGTTGGAAGATGCGCCCAAAGAACCATCCGGATAGCAGTATCATCGGCAAGGCCATGTGGATCGCAAGCCAGGGCATTTTTTCCCCGGCCAGCGTGTATCCAATCAGATTGAGGATGGCCCACCAGGCAACGAACGGCAGGAAGGGCAGGCTCCCCAGGAATTCTGGGTCGGTGGGGCTGCGTTTTGGCTCAGCGGAAGTGGACGCTACTGCTTGCGGTTGTGCATCAATCGGCTCGTAGTTCCAATCCGCAGATGCATCGTAGACCGAGTCTTGGCTTTCTGTCGTTTTGGGTTCGGTAGCCTCAAAAGCGACCTGATCTGATTGGTCGGACGTGGCTATCACCACTTCATCACCCTGTTCGTAGTCCGTCCCCCATTCAGCCCGATCGTTCCCGTCGCCAATTGGGTTGTATTCATTCTGGTCGAGCAGTTCAAGGGCCGCTTCACGTCCCTCTTCAAGACGGGTACGGCGGAAGCGCCAGAACCAGGTGAGGCCGCCAAACATTGCCGCAACGCTGCCGATGATTGGCAGATATTCATACATGGGCAGGATGACGCCCAAATAGTAGTACTGCGGCTGGCTGCCGCGTCGCACGCCTTGCTGCTCTAGCCAGTAGCCCAGGCTGCCGATCAAACCGGTGCCGACGCCAGCGCCATTAGTAAGCATGGTGGTGAAGAAGAAGAAGAACAGCGCGTAGAAAATGGCCATGCTAATGAGCCACTTGCGCCAGTTCCACAACAACCCCGCTGTAAACGAGATGGCAAACATGGCTAACGTGGCCATGACGACGATGACCACATCAAAGGTGTCGTAAGCGCGCATGTCCTGTACGGTCATGTGAACCCCGGACAGCTTGATAAAGATCGGAGAGGCCCAGGGCAGGATCAGCGTCCCAATCAGAATGAGCAGGTCAAACTCTGGGAAGCGTTCCTTCATCGTATTCCACAGGCCGATGTTCCACGCGACCAAAATCGCACCAATGGCAATGGCTGCAACAACCCAGGCACCAATCACCGGGATGATGCTAACATTGACAACTTCAGCGGCTTCATCGCTAGGGATGCGGGATAGCTCTTCTGCAATAATCAAGATAGTGGAGACCACAAATGAAATCCCGAAAAACAACAACCCCTCTGCCGCACCCAGTTGCACCGGGCTGCGATTAAATGCGGTCAGCAGCGTCAAAGCGACCAATAACGTAATCGCCACAATGACGGCAAGCGTCCACAGGGTGAAAGTCGTTGTGCTGCCCAGGGTGCTGATGGCTGTGAAGAACGGCTGCTCACCCAGGTTGATTGACAGGGTGATGTACATGCCTAATGCGGCCACCCCACCCACGCCAAACGCCATCATGAGCGTATAGAAGGGTGTTTTGCCCGGTGTCCCCCGGTAGTACTGGAACAAACGCACGAACCAGTATGCGGCGATATAAAGCCCCATGATCGCTACATAGATGAACGCCGTCTCTTTACTGCCCAGGTTGAGCAGCATGGCCCCGGCAATGAGATAGAGCCAATGCTCTCGCCGCCGTTGGCCTTCTGGCCCGCTAAGGTACATGAAAATACCGTAGATCATCAGCAGCGAGAAGAAGATGTTGGGCGTGTCGTGCCGGATGTAGCGGTGGTAATACATGGTGATGGGCGAAATCAGTAACATGATGGACGCCAGTATTGCGCCCCATTTGCCCAGCCACCGCCGGAACAGTAGCGGCATCATGACGATTGCTACACCCAAAATGGCCGTGTACAGGCGTGAGGTGAAGTCGTTCGCACCAAACAGGAAGTAAAACAGCGCTGTAAAGTGGAACAACACCGGGCCGTGCATCAGTGGGGTATGCTGGAAGTTGCCATCCACAGCCAGGTTATACGAATAACGCGTGTGTAGGCTTTCGTCGTGGCTCATGGCGCGTTCACCCAGCATGAAAAAGCGCGTAAATACCGCAAATGCGAAAATCACGATGTAGGTTATGGCTTCC
This sequence comes from uncultured bacterium, assembly GCA_963922445.1. Taxonomy (GTDB): domain Bacteria; phylum Chloroflexota; class Anaerolineae; order Aggregatilineales; family Phototrophicaceae; genus DAOTTY01. The sequence goes on along the minus strand of CAWUJQ010000002.1, from coordinate 66,203 downwards.
CAGTTGAGCGTGTAAACACGCCCTAACGCGCGCGCCAGAATATCGACGTTCGCGTCGTCGGGGTTTTGTCGGTTGAGGGTTGTTGTCATCGGGTTTTATTCACCTGATTGCAAGTCGGTTAGCCGTTTTCGGAAAGGTAGTTTTATCGCGGGATGGGCGCTGCGGGCGGTGTGACCGTAGGCGTGGGGTCTAGCGCATCCTCTGTGGGAACATCAAAATCAAATTGTATGGCGTTGATTTGAACCTGAGCAGCGCCGATGCGCGTTCCGTCAGGTGTGTTGACGGGTACGTCTACGGGCGTGACGCCCAGCGTTGACGTGACGCCCACCAAGTTGTTCCAGCTCATCGTCCAGGGAATCATACACAAAATCACAAGCGCGGCCCATGCTGCACCGTGCTGCCAGTTGTAGCTGTTCTTGCTGGTATTTGCCGTTTGCGATGTGGGTGAGTTAACCTGCTCTGTAACGGCATCCCAGATGCTATCGAGTTGAGAAGATGATGACTGACCCAACAACATCAGTTCGCGGGTCAGGTGTTGGGCAGTGTCACGCTCCCGAACATAGGCCGCGTAGCATCCCTCGCAGTGCTGCAAGTGTTTTGCCAAGCGCTGCTGTTTACGCCTGGGTAGTTCTCGGTTGATGTAAGAAATAAGTTGTGAGCGGTAGTCGTCGCAGGTGGGCATGGTCGCTTAGCCTAAGTACTCAACAGTTCTTCGAGCAAACTCTGACCGTCCGCTTGCAGGACGTTGCGCAGTTTGCGATGCGCCAGCCGGACGCGGCTTTCAGCCGTTTTTTGTGGACAGCCCATGACCTCAGCCACTTCGCGATACGTCAGGCCGTGCCCATAGCGCAGGACAACCGCCTCACGCAGCCGAGGCGACAGGGCCGCTAACGCGTTGCTGATGGCTTCTTTCGCGTTTTGCTGTGCCAGATGCGCTTCCGGGTTCTCTGAGCGGGGTGACGGGGTTTTCAAACGCATCATATCCGTAATGTCCAATGAGATTGGCCGCTGACGGCGATGCACGTTGCGGCTGCGGCTGACGGCAATGGTGTACAGCCATGTTTTGAAGCTGGCCCGCCTATCGTCGAAGCGTTCCAGATTCTTGAAAGCGTACACAAACGCTTCTTGGGTAACGTCTTCGGCGTCCTGGCGATTTAGCAAAATGCCATACAGCAGGCGATATAAGCCGCCAGCATACAGGTTATACAGGTCGGAGTAGGCATGTTGGTCGCCCTGTAGGGCACGCTTGACGAGGTGGTGCGCTTCGTGGGCCTGGTTATGGTTTAACGAATTGGGCACGATCACTCTTCCGCTCGTTTTGGGTCGGCTATGGGTTGTTTACACGGCATGGCGTGGAATTCCTCACTCAGGTTAGGGCGAATCGGTCACGGTGCCATCGTACACATCTTGGCGGAGCCACAAAACCACTTGCTGGGCGGTTTGCGCTGGGACGCGTGTACGCCGTTGTAACCACCATGCCATAAGTCCCTGGGCAGTTAAGGAATCTAGATTCCAATCGCGGCTGATAACTATATCTTGGCCCACGTAATTGCCGCCCAGGTCGGGTGCTTCTTCCGTCATAGGCGCAATGACCACTTCCCGTGTGCGTGCCCCCGCTGGGTCACTGACGTAAGTCGCGTTCTCAAAGTCCCGCAACGTCCATGCGATGATGCCGTCTTCTCGCGTGTTCTCACCATCTGTAACAACAGTCAACTCCACCGCAGGGAAGCCTTCACTTCGGCGCTCGGCTATCTCTAGGAGTTGTTCGCACAGCGTGAACACTTCTGTGCCGTGGGCATGGCTGTGCCATAGTTCTGTCGGGTCATCGGCACGGCTGATAGAAATTTGCCAGCCTGTGCCCAGCGATGCTACCAACCCAACAATGAACACACCCAGGGCCGCGCCACGGACTGTCTCCGTGGCACCATAGATACTGGCCACGCTGAAGACCGCAAAGATGATTATGAGCAACACAAAAACCTGAAAAAACAGTGAGAGTCCAACGCTGTTGAGGATGTCTCGTGGAGGCAGGGAGAAGTTGGTGGTTTGCAGGTCAAGCGCGAGTTGGGTTGTTTGCATCAGCAGCAACGATGCAAATAACGCAGAACCCCCGGCAATGGCCCAGCGTGCCCAGGCTGGGATGGTAAACGCGTAGCTGCCGCCGGATTGGTCTTTACTGACGTACCACATGAAGCTGTCCACATTATCTTGCAGGGTAGCGTAAACAGCTTGCGAGGCCAGGGCAGCCAACGGCAGCGTCAACCACAGGGCATGTGAAGCAACTGTTGCTTGGTAGACGATCGTGGCTGCGGCTGCTACTAACAGCCACATGACGAGGAAGTTGTCTACGTAGGTTGATTCATCGCGGTTGAATACCAGTACGACACCTGCCGCTGCGAATGCCCACAAGAAGCCTTCGTACAACACACTTGCAAACAGCCCGAAGAAAAGCGGTGTTTCAGGTATAGGGCGCACCCAGCCGGTTAGCCCAACCCCAAACGATTCGCCTATCGCGTTGAGGCCGGCGGGATAGAGCATAAAGCTCGTTGCGATCCCGACGCTCACACCGACGGCAAGCCCGATGCCGGGTAGCCAGGGCAAAGATCGAAGGCGGGCGGTAGCCGCTGCTGATTGAGTGCTTTCGTCAAGGCTTGTGCGATACGTTCGATCTGCCAGTAAGAGGGCTAAGATTAGCATTAGGGCTGTTACGTGTCCGGTCGGCCCAGTCAGTAAGGCGAGCGCGGTAAATAACACGATTGTTGCAAATGCATAGCCCATCGCTTGCGTTAGCACCCAGCGATAGACAGCCCACAATGAAAGCATGGTAAAAGCCAATTGCCACACAACCGGGCTGTCTAGACGGGAGGCAGCCAAAGTTACTGGTGAGCAAACCAAAATGAGTACGGTAATGAATGTGCGCGTCGGGCCAAGCAAATTCCGGAACAAGAGCGGCGAAAATACAAGAAAGATGCCCACCAGCGCCGTTGCGACGCGAACAGCCGCTTCGGTTGTGCCAAGTATCGTGAACGACACCATATGTGCCAGTTGCAGCAGCGCGGCGTCTGCCAGGACGGTCGGTTCGGTGTTGAATTCAAGGGCTTGCCATGCGGCCAGGGCACGCGGCACTTCGTCTACCGTGAGCGGTACGATGCCCAACCGCATGAGGAACATCAACGATACGAAGCACACGAGGGCGATATAGACTGCCCCTTCCAGCGTGATCGTTACACCAGCCGAGGCAGGGGCGGGTTGCGTGCCAGCGTCAACTGGGATCTCTGCGGTTTGTGCGGGCGTCTGTTGCAGCATGTCAGTGTCTGTCACGAATCGACTCCAGCGATTTGTAGCGAACGTGGCGTCACACGGTAGAACAGGCTGTCACCGTATTCGCACACAACTTCAAGGTTTTCCACGAACTTATCCTCGCCAGCGGGGTTGAACGGATCAACTTCACCCGTGCCCTGGCGTTCTGTGGTGCCGTAAAAGATGTAATCAATATCGTAGCGCTCGATAATCTCGGCGGCGGTTTCCCAGCGCACATCATTGTAGAGTTGTTCCACGTCTTGGCGGCGTGTGCCTGCCACTTGCGGATAGGTTGAACCGCGCCATTGCCGCTGATGGCCTTCCCATCCCAATACAATCGGTATGCCAGTGAGTACACCCACGCGCCCAAACTGATTGCGATAGGCGGGGCCAATGGCCTCTGCGACGACCACATCATCGCCCTCCACCTGTTCGGCAAGGCACATAATTGCGGCGTAATCGTCTTCACTCACGAGTGACGGGCCACCGTCTAGCGTGCGAAGTGGCGCATCAGTTGCGTTCAGGCGGCCACTTTCTACGAGGGCGCGGTTGTGGATGCCTAGCGCCGGGTACATCATGCCTAGCACTAGCGATACAATCAGGAGTGGGGCCAGTGCAATCCGAAACCAGAAGCGGTCAACATCAAGTTTAGGATGTGCCAGGATCGTATACAGCCCGTAAGCGGATCCGATGGCAAACATCACCCATGCCTGATAGTAGAACTTAAATATGGTGTTAATCCGCACACCAAAGTTGTCGCGTAAGTAAACGAACTCTGGGATTAGTGTGAGTCCGGTGCCGCAAGCGATGATAAACAATGCAAACCCCGTTGCCGGTGTGTAGGGGAGCGTTGTTGTATTGGCGGAGCGGGGTAGCAACCGTGCGACGATGACCGCCAGCACGACGAGAAGAACCACGGTCGTCAGGCCATTGGCAAGTCGTCTTTCAAGCAGCAGCGGAATGACCGTGCCCCACCCGCCACGCTCTCCGACAAAACGCAACACCGTGTCACGGAATGATGGAACCGTGTAACCTGCCGCCGTCAAAAACAGCATCACCGCCAACAGCGTCACAAAGATGACGGCACCTGCTGCCAGGCCAGCGCGCCAGTTCAGTTGGTGCCTGCCGCGCCATAGCTCAAATGCAAGGTAGGGCGTGAGCATCAAAATGAACGGCCCAAACATAATGAAGTACTGCCTGAACAGCGTGGGGAATTCCAGGTTCGGTAGAATGCCAGAGGCCTGTGACCGAAAACTGAGAAAGAACGGCAGGTACATCACGAAGGCAATGCCCACCAGGGACAGCGAGAACAAGAGCGTGCGGGCGACATCGTCGCCTTTGAGCAGTTGGCCGTCTCGCTGAACCAGGCGACGTAACCCCTCTGCGCCTGTTAGCACCACCAGATAAATCGGCCCGTCCCAGATGTTAAGGAACATCAGCCCACCGACGAGCAGCCCATAAAACAGTGTTTCGATGATAGAGGGCGCTCGGCTCGATAGCACCAGGCTGAGCGCAATCCCGATAGTCATGACGGTGAACGGTAGCGCCAACACATGGGGGTGAACATCGGCCAGTATGAAGCTGAATTGCGGGAACTCGTCAATGACATTCGCACCGACAGGTTGCCCAACGGTGTCTCCAGCAGCAGGGTTGGGTAGGTGACGGTCGTTGATAACCCGACTTGCGCGGAACCACCACCAAAAGTTCCAACGTGCGGGGTCACGTAGCTGTAGGCCAAGGAAATTCGTGGTTTCTTCGTCAGAAAAGTCATCAAAGGTAGCGGTTTGGGGCATCTCGCGGTCTTGCACATCCCAAAAATCAAGATAAGCAGCAGAGGCCGTACCCGATTGATAGGGTAATTCAATTAAAGGCAGTTGGAAGTTGCCCATGAAGATCACAAACGAGGCACCCAAGAGCGACACCGCGATAATGGGCGCTGTTGACGCTGTTTTAATACGCTCACCCAACGAGCAGATGAGGTTGTAAACAACACCAAATGTATTCAGCCCGGTCAGGGCGAACAGCAGCGCAATCATCATGTTAAAGCCTACAGCGCTGTTGATGCCGCTCAGCGTAGCCAGTGACCCGGCCATGACATAGCCGAAGTGGTAGTAGCTAATGGCATAGCCGGACATCCACGGGTCGTTGGGCGGGAAGACCTCGCTGCGCTGCACAGAGCTAATGAAAGCGAGTTCCATCGGCTTTTCTGTTGCTACTAAGCTGGGATGTGACGCACGGAACAGCGCCCAGCCGAGCAGCAGCGTGATAAACACAACCTCCGCAGTGATGATGGCCGCGCCGTTGTTGCGCCACAAGCTGCCCCACGATGGGCGTTCACCGGGAAAGGTGTAATAAGCTGTTAAACTGCCAATCAGGACGAGCAGCCACGCCAGCACTAGCCCACCCGGTTGATTTCTCAAAAAGCCAAAGATGCCCAGCGACCAAAAGACAAACCCTACCAGCAGCAGCCCCACTGTGCGGGCCAGTGTGTAACCGTGGTCAGGCAATGCGGCGGTCAGGCGCATGCATAATGGCATGACGGCAACCCCGGCCAGCGTTACCAAGGCCCACCAACTGAGGACAATGCCACCTTCGCGAAAGAACCAGGCTTCGGCAAGAAATTGTTGTAATGCGAATAGCACAGGGTTTACTCTGCTCTCGTGATTTCGTTAACGATTGTATCTGGATATGCTGTATCGAGTTCAAGCGCGTGCATTTGTGCCGCACGGATGTTTACTTTATACACCTTATTCGGGCCACTTTCGTACACCAATTCCAAAATACCCAGGCCGACCATCTCATCAAGGGCTTGCAGCCCGGCTTCCGTGTAGCGGGCACGTTCCAGCGTGCCAACAATCACGTATTCCACCTCATAGTGTTGCAGGATGTTCGCCTTGGTGACCGTATCTGGCGTGGTGTAGAACGCATTCACATTGGCGACCCGCTGCTGCACCATCCGTGGCATAGGCGCAAACGTGCGCTGCTGGCGTTGATGCCAGTTCCAGCCGATAACAGACGGCATTCCGGTGTAAATGGATATGCGCGACCCCCAACGGTATTCGGCTTCGCTTTGCGCCTCCATGATGATCGGGGTACCCTCGATGTTCGTTTGCAGCCAGCGGATGAGTTGATAGTCGTCTGCCAATTCCAGAACTTCACCCTCAGCTAAAGCGCCGTTGGTCACCTCGTAATGTGTGGACTGGCGCATATACGCCATGCCGTCCAAGACCGGGCCAACGCCAGGTGCCATCCGGTCAAGGGCGCGGGCGGGTGTGGCTGTGAGTGGGTACATTGCAGCGATGAACAGCAGTACACCCAGGCTGCCAAACCAGCCCAGTCGTGCCCCCCACCCCCAGCGATAGGCACTGTCCGTTAGCCATGCAATCGCGACACCGCCAACGATGCTGAACATCAGCCATGCCTGCAAATAGAACTTGAATACCGTGTTCTGGCGGCCAATGTCACCGTCAATGACGATATATTCGACGCCAAGTGTGACCGCCAATGCGAGGCTAATCAGCACAAGCTCGAACTGCATTGCCCGCGATTGGCGCGGCCTGAAGAACAATAATGCGGCCCACACAATAAGTGGGATGGCGATAAGGGTCACGGGCCAGCCCGAAAGTGCCAGCACAAAGCTGGTAAATAGGATAACCGCAACTGCCGACAGAAAAATGTATATGGGCACCGCATGGCCGCGCAGCGCCTTGACCTGCACATCCTGCATCCAGCGGTTGGTTTCCCATAACAACATGGACACAATCAAAAACAGAAACAGGCCGTGAATCATCAGGTAGGCCCAGATAGGCGTGCGCGGCCCGGCCCACGGACTGGCCGAACTGTAAATGGCGGCATACCAACGGGTGTAGGGATAGCTCAGCCACACACTCAGGGTGATAAACCCGCCCACGCGCAGGAAGACATCCACAATGCCAGCCCGCGAATAGAAGGCTGCGCGCCACTTCACCCACCAGATGAACCCTAACCCGACCACACTCAGCAGCAAGTAAGTGGGCCAATCCCAGGTGTTGATGCCACGCAGCATCCCGACGGATGCGGCAGCAATCCCATACAGGAGTATTGTTGGCAGTCGGCGGCGATCCGTGCGGCCTGCATGGAATAGCTCGTGGACCAAGAAAAGCATGATAAAGAACTGCACTGGCATAGAAATCATGTGCGCGTGCAGGTCACCATACAGGAAGGTGAAGTAGGGTACCTCCGTAATGGCATTACCAGAACTCACAGGCGGTTCCGCCAGAATGCGTGTTGGCCCCCAATACCAGCGATTCGTGGGTATATTGAACGCCTCGCCACTAAGCCACCGTGTAATGCCTTGGCCGATGCCATTGGCCACGCCCTGTGCTTCGCTCAGGTTGTAGCGCATCTGATCGGCGGGGGATGGGTCAACTCCGCGCAGGGTCAGTTCGGTGAGGGCTGCGCCTTCTGGCAATTCGCCGTTTTCTTCTTGATACTCCTCAATCAGGAAGTTGGTCACATTGGCTGTGGGGGTATAGCCGCCAAGCTGCGCCAACGCGCTGACGAATACGCGCGGCGTGCCCAAATTGCCCAAGACAACAGCCAACAGCAGCGCCATGATCCCGGCGACCCACGGACTAGCTGAAGTGTGATTCACGGGGTGGTCTTCCGAGCGGCGCTTTTGAACCCCCGCGATGAGGTTGTAGGCAACTGAAAACGCGCCAATCCCGGTTAAGGCGAACACCGTCGGAATAAGCAGGTTATAGGCTATGGAAGGCTCAATGCCGAGCATGAGTACCGGCGCACCCACCAGCACAAAACCGAAGTAGTAGTAATTGATGTAGCCGCCCGCGTGCCAGGGGTCAAGCGGCGGGAAGGTCGTGCTGCGTAAAACGCCGTTAAAGTAGGCAAAGTCCATGGGCTTTTCGCCGCCGAAAGCATAGTGCCACAGGTCTGGGTTCGCCAAGCGCACGGACAGGAAAAACAAGAAGGCCGTCAAGGTGACTGCTTCAATAGCCAGTAGTTGGCCCCAACTAGATCGCAAGTAGCTGTTTAACGCATCGCGGCGCTGCCAACCCAAATACCCGCTGAGGCCAGCCAACAGTGCAAACGTCAGCCACAGGCCGCCCGTTGACCAAAGTTGAAGGTTTAAGCTGGTTGCGACCCATGCCACCCACGCGATGACAAATAGGCCGACGAGCTTTGCCACTGCGTAACCCCGATCTGCCAGGGACGGGAATAGGGCAAACGTCAACGGGAAGGCCGCAATGCCAATTAAGGCAATGGTCAACCACCAGCCAACAACTGTGACCACGGGCTGCGCGTTTATCAAATTGCCAATGGCAAACAGACTCAGCCAGGTTCCGTTTTCGTATTGGATTTGCTCGGCTTCCTGCTTCAGCTTGAGCTGGGTTGGGGTGACATCCGCTTCAAGCGATGTGATTGGATTGACACCAATGAGTGTTGGGTCGTTGAACGAGCCGACAAGTACGTCACTAGCCCGGTTCAAGTTGACGCTGTCGAGGATGCGACGTGTATTGGCCGATGAATAGTCATCGGTTTTGCGGAAGACGAACACCACAGGGTGATCGTATACATGAAACGCTTCTTCCGCCTCGAACTCGTTGAGCCACGCAGGGGCATCCATCGTTGGCAAGTGTTGGTCACTAACGCGCAGCGGCCCCAACTCGAAGGTTTCTTGGAAAACCGCCGCGACTTCGAAGCCAAGGTCACCGCTAAACAACGCTTCATAGTAGTCCACAGTCATTGGCCAGCGGCCAGGATTGCGGCTCAGTGAGTCGTAAAAGCGGTTGCTGCTAATGACGATATAGTCGGTGTTATCCAGCGCTAGTTTGAGCGTCTCACGCTTGAGTTCAATGTCATCAAGGGCGAGTGCTAAGCTGTAACCATTGACCAAAGCGGCATAAGCGTTGCGGCTCTGGCAGTCGTGGGCACTTTTTAACCCAGGCGGTGGGTTGTCCGTTAGGGTGATGCCGTCGGGCAATGAGCACACAATCGTGGGCACAGGGTCGTCCCAGGCACCCTCGTGCGAAACCACTGCTCCACTGATGTAGAGCGGGCTGCCACTGATGTTCGCCGTCAGGTTATAGGACTCACCCGCCGTAACGGTGAGGGGCGGGCTGAGGGCAATGTCGTAACTGTCCCCGATGACGTGGTTATCACGGGTGAACTCGCTATTGAGTTGGCCCATTGCCAGCGGCGCACTGCCTTCGCCCGATCCACTGATCCTGATACTCAGCGTTGTATTGCCGGTTGTCACCGCGCGGAGGTGGGGGATGTGTACGGACGTGATCGTACCATCGGCTGGGGCAGTAAAACCCTGTGTGTAGTCAACATTGGGTTCAAGCAGCGACGCTGATGTGTCCAGTTCATTTTCAACACCGCCCCGGTTAAACAGACCGATGTTAATGAGCGGCGTCGATTCAGGCGCGCCGTCAATGCGCATGGCAAAGTCGCCGGGTACATTCTCCCATATCCAATGGCTGGCTTGCACACGGGTGAGCATATTGCGGTAGATGTTGGTGAACATCAGCGCCCAGATGTGGGTGAAGCCCACCATGAAGACAATCAACACGGGCGCGGCATATCGGCGTAAAGGCTGCCATGAGAGGGTTCTTGCATGCCGCCACACATATACAAGCCCCCACGCCGCCAAAAGCGCCAGCGCCGGGTAAAGCGGCAGATAGTACCGCATGGACATCACCCACAGGTTGCCAATCCACGCAAAGTAGACCAGCAGCCATAGAACGGGCAACAGGTTGCGGTTGGCACCGGCCTGCCCGCGCACAATCAGCACGCCAGCCCCAATCCAACTGAGCCATGCGCTAAGACCAAGGGCTATGCCCATGCCCCACAGGATCATGTTCGTCAGCGGGAATACGTACCCGGTGCGATTGACCCACTGGTAGTTCGGCGGGGATTCTGCCGCGCCGCTCACGAGAAATTGCGCCTGCTGGATATTAGCCAGCCACTCTGCATTGAAGATGCCGAGGGAGTGAATCTCACCGCTGCTGATTTCTTCGATTAGCACCTCAACGTTGAGCGGAAAAAACCCAGGGCCAAGAAACGCATATGGCTGAAAAATGCGAAATGCCACGATTGTGACGATGCCCGCCAATACTAGCCCACCAAACTCATGATTGATAAGGCGCTGCCGCTCACCCCAAGCGAGTTTGCGGTCGAAAATTGGCAACATCCGTACAACGGACGCCGTTATGACCAGAATCACCAACGGAACCAGGTTGATTCGGCTGGCAAACGCAGCGGCAAAGGCCAAACCGAAGGCAAAGTAGTCAACCCAACTGCCTGTGTCTAGCACGCGCACCGCGTAATATAGGGCCATGACACCAAACAGGTTGGCCATTGAGTTGACGGTGGCAAAGTGCGCTTTTTGAATTGGCAGGGGGGCGGCCACATACAGCGCAACGGCCAACAGCCCAACCCACTTGCCGTGCAAACGTCGCCCAATCAAAAACAGGAAGAAGGCGGCGAGTAAGTCTGCTGCGCCGTTGAGCGCCCGCCACACCAGATGGGCACCGTTGTAGCCGCGCCACACATCATACCCGTAGATTGGGTCTGCTTGCGAAGTGATTAAGCCAAGGTCGTCCAGCGTAGAAAGGGTATCGGCATAGGCGTCGCTGGCCACATCGGCAATGAACAGCGGCAGTGTGCCATAAACATACAGGCCATAGCCAACGTTATTGGGGTTGAGCGAACTGCACTGGGCGTCGAAGTAGCCCCCGTTGAGGTAGGTGCCGTTGCCGTTGTTGTCGGGGTACCTTTCGCGGCATTGGTCGGCTTCTGCTTCGTCGGCAAACGCGACATTGCCGCCAATGCCAGCAACTACCTGAGTCAAAAAGCGCTCGTCCGGGTGGAGGTGCGTAAAGTCGTCCCAGTTGAGGCCAACAAAACGGTAGTAGCCTCCCACAGCTAGTACAATGACTAGCAGCAGTGCCACAAGGGAATTTGATGTTGAGTCGAACTGTGTGCGTTCGGTTATTGTCTCGCGGATGTCAGAGATCATATATGTACAGGTATCTGATTATCAACCAGCTAGGTTATACACGACGACTGCTGCAATGTCTTGCTTATTCGTCGCTTTCTGGCAAGAGAGGCACAAAAGTCGTTAAGAACCGCTCAGCACCGGGGGCAGGCACGCGATATGTTGCGTAGCTGCGCAACTGTGACCGAATTTCGATAAACTCAGACTCGCCCTCTGGGAACCATTCCCGCAGTTGTTCGAATGTGTCTGTGTCTTCAACTGCATGGAAAAACAGCAGGTCGCGGTCTGGGTCTAGGCTGTATTCGCCCTGTAAACGGTAACTATTCACGACGAATTCAGGCACGTCATCCAGGGAAACAATCCCATTGGGATAGTCCACCATACCGCCCGCAATCCCCAGCGCCCGGTGATCCCACCAGAACGGATAAGCGATCATAAACGAGTTGCCTTTGTGCCCGTCTAGCGATGTATTAAACGCTTGCAACTGCTCTCCAGCTTGTTCATAGGGTAACGACGACAGGAGGTAATTGCGATGGTAAGCGTCAAAATACGTATCCGCATTTTGCGCGTAGCTGCCCAGTGCCGCTAAGCTAAGGATAGCGGTCGACATCCCAACCACTACCCAGCGCTTGTCCGTCATGCGGAAGAACGCTCTAACAATAATCGCTAGCGGATACGCAGCTAACAGATAAGCAACAGGCAGCGCGCCGCTCGTCCGGGTAGCGCTTGGGTTTTCAACTGGGTAGGCAATCGCCAAAGCAGACGGCAACAGCATCAAAAACAGCATTGCTGGCACCAGCCAATCGACCACATCCCGCTTGCGGAACATGCGAACGACCCATGCGGCGGCCCCCAAGATGAACAGCGCCCCCACGAGGGTATCCATCTGCGGGAAGTTCGGCGCATTGTTGATCCACGCTACGTCACCCTTCCAGTTGAACATGAACAATACATTTTTGACGTTGCTGCCAAGAATGGCCAAGTTATTACTGAAAGCCTCTAGTTGTTCGCCAATTGTCGGGTCACGGGAAATGATCGTGCCGTCTTCAAGCGTTTCTTGGATAACGGTATCACCAAGCAAGCGTCCGGCAGTGCGTCGCCAAAATAGATTGGGCGATTGCACCGAAAAGACGAACATCGGCACAAAAACGATAAACGAGATGAATACCAGCGAGGCAAAGTTGAGGGCATATTTGAAAAGCGCCTGACGGCTGCGAACTAGCGCAATAACCGCGATAACTGTTCCGGCAATAATGACCAGGGGCAGCATCCGCACAGCCTGATACATATATAGCCCTGCGCCCAGTACCAAACCAGCCCGCAGCCAGTCGTCACGGCGGTTGTCGCGCATAGCGCGGCCCAAAAACACAACCAGCACCGCCGCTATGAGCGGCGTCAGGACAATGCGTAGGGCCAACCTGGACAGTGCCAAATGCCAGTGGCTCACTGCGACCAGCAGTGCCAAACTTAAGCCAACGATATTGCCAAATCGAGGGTTTTCCTTGCCGATAATCTCGCGGCCCATCCACCAAAGGAACGGCAGTGTGATGATGCCTTCTATAACGCTGAGCAGCTTAAGCGTAAAAAAGCCCATGCGCAGGCCGGGTACCTGGGTGAGCAGCGCCATTGCATACATCTGGAAGGGTTCGCGCCCGCCGTTGTTCGGGAAAAACACCTGCGTGCTTCCGTCTAGCACCCGCTGCGCATCAAGGATTTTCTCGACGTGGTCGCTGGTCATTTGGGCTGGTGTGCGGTCGAGCCGATCTAAACGGATGGCTGCACCGATGATGACGATCACGACAAGCGCCCAAAACGTCCAACGACGGAATATTCCGGTTGAAAAGCGCAACCTGGGCACAGGTGACCGAAACAGCGCATCATCGGAGGCAAGGGCAAGGGCGAACGTCGTAATGCAAAGCATCCACGTGATGAAACCAAATAATGTGAACTGATTGTCACGGTTGGCGAAGATGGTGACAATCAAAGCAGCAACACCGACACCTAGCAAAACCATGCGAACCGGGTCGAATATGTTGCTGATTTCGATATGGACTTTGCGCTTTTCTCCGGCCTCAGCCGCTTCGCTGTTGTCTGTTCCGCCGCGTGATTGCCACCATGCTTTAAGCTGACCCCACTCACTGATGACCTCAGCCCCCAGCCAAACGGCTATGGCGATTCCAGCATAGGTTAAGCCGAGCGGCACATTCACGTCGTTGCCAGTTCGTGCGACCGTCGTCAGGATTGAGTTGCCAACCCACGCCAAGTACAACGCGATAAAGCGCAGCCCCAGCGCAAACGCCTCACGCGCACGGGCTTGGTGCGTGGTGGCATACGCCATTTCGGGGTCGGTTGTGAGGTCGGTTTGAGCCGCTGTGGGTGAATACTCACCGTGGTGGTTTGCATCCACATCATCGCTGACGGGGGCTGCGGCTGCGGGCGGGTGTAAGCGCGGTCGAGAGGGTGCCGGGTAGCCTGGGATTGGTTGCGTGGGCGTTTGGGTAGCCACGTTGTGAATCATCTTCCAGGTTTGCATGGGGGACGCGACCAGTTGCCCGAACGCCTCTGCCAGGGTTAAGTCTTCAAAGTCGCGCACCTGCCGGACGTGCCTACCGACAGTAAACTCGATTTCGTCGTTGACCGGGTCCGTAGCCTCGGGATTGGTAAAAGATGATTCTGCTGGTTCTGATGAGTCGTATCCGCTGCTGAATTCCGTCTCGTCCGGCTGTGGATTATGTCCGTCACGCTCCGTCATGGCGCTTTACGCCCCTTAATTGCAAGATTTACAGTCGGTGTCCCAGGGGGTTCGTTGATGACATTAGGCCGGTCAAAGTAGTTCAAAACGGCAATACCCAGGTTGATGGGGTTTAGCAAACTGCCGTCGTTTTTGTCGAATGTGGTGCGATCAGCCGCGTTTGCCAATGAATCTGGCATGATGCCAGATTCTAATAAGGGTTTGCCCAGCCCATACACCAGGTTATGAATAAACGGAAAGCTGTGATGGGTAAAAGCGCGTTCTTCTTCAATGACGAATCCAGCTTTCGTGACGGCCTCACGCAGTTGATCGTATTCGTACAGGCGGTGATGATTGGCCCACAGGCCAGCCAGCGGCCCGCTGCTGATGTGTGTGTCAAAGAGCGTTTCCAACGTCTTGTTGATTGGATCCCACGAGAAGGGATAATTGGCGTTGGGAACGGTTATCGCAACAACCCCATTGGGTTTCAATACGCGGCGTGCCTCTCGCAGCCCGGCCACATCATCGTCAAGGTGTTCCAACACCTCAGATAGAATGACCGCGTCGAACGTGTCATTTGGGTAGGGCATCCGGTAGATGTTGGCGTACTGAAGGGTGATGTTTGGCAAATGGCCGACATTGCGCTTTGCTTTTTCTAGCACAGACCAGTCCAAATCTGCGCCGACGAGCTGCGCAGGACTCACATGCCGCAACATATTCAGGTAGAACCCGCGCCCACACGGGAAGTCGAGAATCAGGTCGTTTGGCTGTGGATTGACCCACTCAAAAATCGTTTGGACGCGCTTTTTGAAGGCCATGTCAGCCTCGTTGCGCGTCATGTGGGCAATCACTGCCGGATCAAGACTAGCGGCGGGCGTACTCGTAGAAGAAGTTCTCATAGCTATTGACGGTTTCCTCGAACGAGAAGCACGATTCGATTTCTTCACGGCTGTGTTGGTAGTCATTTGGATTGTTCAGGATATGCAGGATTGTCTCACCCATTGACATATGATCGCCCGCTTTTGCCAGTTTGCCCATACCCGTAACGGTCACCGGGACGCGGCCACCGGGCGTGTCGGTCATCATCACAGGTGTACCACTCAGCATAGATTCAACCTGCACCAGTGCAAAGCACTCGGAGTCGCTGGTAAGGGCAAGCACGTCGCAAGCGGCGAAGTAGTCTGCCATGAACTGCATGTCCCTGACGAGACCCAGGAAAATAAGCTGGTCTTTGTACTGTTGAACGATTGGCTGGTACTTTTCCCAGGTGTTTTCGTATTTGATGTCATACTCGCCCGCAAATACGATGCGCGCATTCGGGTAGTGCTGGTTAATGATGTCCAGCGAACGAATGAGCAAGTCGGGTCGTTTTTCTTCGACAAAACGGCCTGCAAAGCCGATCACTGGCCCACCCTCATGTGACCACTCATCACGCAGTTCGGCAGCCCGTTCTAGGTTCGGTTGTGGCATGACGATTGGCGGGTAAACAGGCGTGACCAAGTCTTCGAACGGCTCCGCATAGTAGGAATGGTCGGCATAATCCTGGCTGTAGAGGATGAGCTTGGGGGTGCGTTCGCTGCTCATCATGAACTTGTAAAGCGCGAACATCGTGTTTTGGATAAAGCGATTGGATAGCCCTTCTGGCAGAATCAAGTCGCCGTGATGGGTGACAACAACGTTGGTATTGGTCATTTCCGCAATCATCCGCACGACGGCTGTTTCCAGGAACGGCGTGTGGACGCTAACAACGTCGTGTTCGCGCATGAGCTTGTGCAGCACAAACGGGAAGTTCGGCATAATCATCCCACGACTGATGGGAATGGGTGGTGCCCATACGCGCCGAATCCGTACCCCCGCAATGACCTCCTCACGCGGTAGGTCGGGTTGGTGTTGCGCGGCCAGCACCGTCACTTCATGCCCGCGCCGGACGAGTTCTTGTGCCAGATGCTCAATGTAGAGTTGCATCCCGGTGCGGTGCGGCAGGTAGTACAGCAGATAAAACAGAATTTTGAGCTTTTCGGGTTTGTCCCCGTTCATAGGTTTGGTTCCTTACTCGCTTCGGAATGGCCAACTTGTTGCTGCATCTGGTTGACAGCTTCGCTGAGTTGTTTGATGGAAATGCCCTCGTGTTCCAGGCCGATAATACCCGTAATGGTGTGGACGAGGAAATTGATGAGATGCACCATCACCGCAAAAGACACAGCGGCACCCACTAACTGGCCTGACTCGGTATAAACGCTGTAGCCGGTTGCATTTAAAGCGCCCAAAATCGCTAGCTCATAAGGCCCAATGTTCGTGGGGACGGCAGGCAGGGCAATCGCAAAAGCTGCGGATGCAATATACAGCAGTGTGGTTGCCCAACTCGCTGCGTCATAAAATGCAAACATGAGTACATAGCCCGCCGCCGCCGAAATCGCCCAACTGATGGCCGTTAGCCCAACTGCCTCAAGCAAGGAGAGCGGGCGCGTGATGGGTGCCAATCCGTCCAGGAAGTGCCCTGTGAGCGCTTGTATGGGTAGACGTTGTGGCAGCGGAATGCGTTCCACAATGGCAGATACAAGGCGTTCGGTGACGCTGCGCCACCGCGCCATCACCAGCAGCACGCTGAAGCCCACCACTGCCAGCGGCCCCAAAAACAGCGCTGTTGTGCTGACCCGATTGGGCAATGGGGCCACGCTAAGCGCAACAAGCGCCATAATGACGATAGCGAACAGATCAAGCAAGCGTTCTGTAATCACTGTACTGGCCGATTTCATCATCGGCACAGATTCTTCGGCACGGGTAGCCAGATAGACGCGCGCTACCTCGCCAATTCGCAGCGGCAAGATGCCATTCACCAGATAGGCGACATTGATGATGCTGAACGCCCGGTGGAAGGGTAGGGCATTGTCCAAAAGCAAGCGCCAGCGCATGGCGCGTGGCACGAGTGCTAGCAGTAGAAGCAAGCCACACAACAGCACGTACTGGTAGCGGGCAGTGGTCAGTGCCGTCCAGATTTGGCGAGGGTCAATTTGGGTGACGATGAATAACACGGCTATCAGGCTCACGATGACGCCCAACAGCCCGATGCGCCAGTTGCTCAAAATGCGCTCCGTCGAGAAGAATTGCTGGCTTTTGCAGTGGATGACAGCCGCATAGTATACACCATCCACTGCCAGATGCCTTACGGAAAATGGTGACTCTTGTCAGAAGAGGCTCATTTGCTGGGGGGCGTTTGGATCTGGTTCGTCGCCGTCAGCGTCAACAACTTGGTTGGGTGTTGCGTCATCTATCGTTTTCTCCGCTTCGTCCTCAGCAAACTCGTCCTCAAAGGGTGCGGTTGCTTCCGTATCTATCTCCTCTACGTCAGATGCCTGAACGTCTACTCCCGGTTGCACCCTTGCCTCTACTTCTATAGGTGAAGGCACCTCCAAGTCAGGGACAAAGTCGCTAGCCAGGTCATCAGCGCGCATGGTGGCTTCTAGTTTGAGTTGGCGCAAGTCTTCTTCACGAAAGCCAACGTCATACATCACACCCACAAGCGTGGCTTCGGTGCCTTTGTCGTTGCGGCGTACCACGTCTTTATAGTGTTCGCGCAGGGAGTCGCGCCAGTCGTCTGCGAATATGCTCTCACGCCCGCTCATGCTTACACCTCGAATGTCTCGTTGAGTTTTGGAATGTCGATTTGCATCTTAGGGTAATGCCGAGACAGGCCTTCGGAAAGGGTTGTGGCAGCCTCTTCCTCCCCGTGAATGAGGAAAGTCCGCTGCGGCTTCGACTCAATCTGATCGACCCATTCCAGCAGTTCATCGTGGTCAGCATGACCGCTGAAACCGTTCAGCACGATAACGTCAAACTTGACGCGGTACTCTTTGCCGAAGATCGTGACCGACTCAGCACCGTCTACAAATTTGCGACCCAAAGTGCCGGGAGCTTGCCATCCGGTTACAAGCAGTGTGTTGCGGTGGTCGTGGATGCGATTTTTGATGTGATGCACAATGCGCCCAAATTCCATCATGCCGCTGGCGCTAATAATGACCATCGGGTCAACACGGTAATTGAGCGCTTTACTTTCATCAACGGAGCGAACGTACTTCAGATTATGAAATCCAAACGGGTCATCGTCGCCGCTTTCTGCTAAAAAGCTGTTCAACTCAAAATCGTAACACTCAGGGTGATTGCGAAAGGTTGATGTCACATCTACGGCCAGTGGACTGTCGACAAACACAGGTAAGTTCGGGATTTGCCCTGTTTCCGCCAGTTCGTTCAACTGGACAATGATCTGTTGGGTTCTTCCGACAGCAAAGGCGGGAATAATCACGGAGCCGCCCCGTCCGGCAGTTTTGGTGATGATTTCTTTGAGGTGTTTTTTGGCTGATAGGTAGTCTTCGTTGTCGCGTCCGCCGTAGGTGCTTTCCATGATGAGGATTTCCGCGTTGGTGGGCGGGTGTGGGTCTCGAATAATCGGGATGCCACGTCTGCCAATATCCCCGCTGAAGACGAGACGACGCTTATGGGCTTTGCGTTCCTCTTTGATGTCTAGGATCACGTGGGCACTGCCCAGCATATGACCCGCTTCGATGAACTGTAATTCAATACCGGGCAGGATTTCCCGCTTGCGACCGTAGTGGACAGATACAAAGGAATCGAGGGAGCGGCGCGCATCGTCTTGCGTGTAGATCGGCTCCTCAAGCGGTTCGCCCTCTTTGCGGTATTTGTTGGCGTATTCCGCGTTGCGCTCTTGGATGTGGCCACTGTCTAGCAGCATGGATGCACACAGGTCGCGGGTAGCATGTGTACAGACAATGTCACCGGTAAAGCCGCTCTTGACGAGGTTTGGAATGTTGCCGGAGTGATCAATGTGTGCGTGGGAAAGCACCATCACGTCGATAGAGGCAGGATCAAAAGGGAAATTGCGATTACGCTCGATCATGTCTCGCCGCCGACCCTGGTACAGCCCGCAGTCAAGCAAAATGCGCTTACCGTCGACGTCGACCAGGTGCTGAGAGCCAGTGACTGTGCGCGCTGCCCCGTGAAACGTGATTTTCATGTGAGTCGCTTTCTTTTTGCGGTAGATTCGTGTGCCATGTTACACTGCCTTAGCGTTTCATGTGGAACTTCACACATCATCTTTTCTCTAACCAAAGGGGTTACGTCATGGGATTGTTTAACATTATCGGCTGGATCATTATGGGTGCCATTGCTGGTTGGCTGGCAAGCATCGTGATGAAGACAAATCGTTCACAGGGTTTGCTGCTGGATATCATCGTGGGTATTGTCGGTGCCTTTATCGGCGGGTTTGTTCTGTCGCTCATTCCAGGCATCCAGGCCCAAGCAACAGGTTTGAACTTCGGCAGCATCATCGTGGCCTTCATCGGTGCTGTGATCTTGCTGGCAATTTTACGGGCAGTGCGCCGCTAGGCGAAGGCGGAGACGCTACTCGAATTTGCCATGCTCTTCGGGGTCGAACTGCGACAGCAGTTCGATCAGCTCTTCCCCGTACAGTTGCACACGCTGTGGCCCCAACCCCTCAATCTGTTTAAGGTCGTCTAGCGATTGCGGCACCTTGTAGGCTAACTGCCACATAATTGATTTGGTCAGCACCAAGTCTGAGGCGACGCCGCGTGCATTGCCCTTATGCTTACGCCACTGCTGCAACATCAGGTAGCAATCGGCAACGGCGGTAGGTGGCGGCTTGGGTTGTGGTGGAGGTTCCGGCACGGGCGCTGTCATGCCTTCGTCCACAGCGGCCAGCAAGCGCTGCCCATAGCGCCTCACTTGTGCACCCGGAACGGCCCTCACGTCATTGAGTTGGCGCATGTTGGCGGGTGCATCACGTGCGATGTTCACAAGGGCTTTGTTCGTTACAATTTTAAATGTGGGCACATTCTCCTCGGCAGCAATCTCCTCACGAAGCAGGTAAACCTCGCGCAAAATAGCCGTTTCGCGTTTTTTCAAACGGTTCGACAAGGCCAGCTTCCAATAGCCTTCTGGGTCGTAGGCGGCCACTGCTGGCGGAACATGCTGAGCCTCCTCAAACAGTTCGTGCACTTCGTCCAGGCGGCCCATCTTGATGATTTTGCCCTCTAGGATGTCTCGCAGTTCCGGTAGAAAGTGTGTGTCCATCTGCGCGTATTTGAGGCTGTCTGCTGGCAGCGGACGCGCACCCCAATCGTCGCGTTGGTGATGCTTATCGAGCTTAATATCGAAATATTCTTGCATCATGGAGGCCAGCCCATGATATTTGTGCCCAATCAGGCGGGCAGCCACCATCGTGTCGAACAGGTTCACAATGCTAAAGTCGTAGTCACGCTTGAACAGCATCAAGTCGTATTCGGCAGCGTGCATCACCTTTTCAATGTGTGGGTCTTCCATGATCGCTTTGAGCGGGGACAGATCGGTGATGGCTAGGGGGTCAACAATATAATCTGCGTCGCGGGTTGAAATCTGAATCAGGCATAAAACGCCTTCGTAGGCATGAAGGCTGTTCGATTCTGTGTCAATTGCAACGAGCGGTTGCGATGACAGTTCAACGGCTAGCCAGCGAAAGCGCTCGGTGTCATCAATGTAGGTGAAATTGGGTAGTTTGACGCTCACAGCCACCCCCGCCGCCTAAAGTAGAGCAACAAGGCAATGGTGATTAGCACCATGCCGAATGCAATGAAAAGGAATGATTGTGGATCGTCTTGTAATGGTAAGCGGACGTTCATGCCGTAAACGCTTGAGATCAGCGTGAGTGGCAGCATGATGACGGAAATTACCGTCAATATGCGCATCACCTCGTTGATTCGATGGTTAGCGAGCATGTCCGCTGTTTCTGCGAGGTTGCCCACAATCTCGAAGTCCTCGTCAACAAAGTCACGCGCTTTACTCATATGATCCACAAGGTCACCAAAGTACTCCTCAAAATCCTCGTGAATGATTGGATGATCGGTGTTTTCCAATCCTTCTAGGACGGGTACTTGTTGCCGGATAATGCGGCGCAATGCAATAACATCACGCCGGGTAAGTGCGATTTCGCGAATCACCTTGCGGGTATCCTGCGTGAATATCGACTCCTCGATATTGTGGATGTTCTTATCGACTTTGCGCAACATAGGAAAAACATAATCGACCATCTGGTCGATAATAGCATAGAATGTGTGGTTGGCACCCCGGCCCAGGTAGCGTTTGCGGGCGTCTGGGTCAGTTTCACACTGCTGGAACATGCGCACAAGTGGTTTGAGCGTGCCGTCGTGAATGGTAATAATGTAGCCTCGTCCAAGCACTATATCAAGCTCACGCGCTCTGGAAAGGCGTTGAATCGGATCCCATTGCGGGAAGTGCAGCACGACAAACAGATAGTCATCATCCTGGTCTAACTTGGGCCTTTCCATGGGGCTAAGCATGTCTTCGAGGGTCAACGGGTGTAGGTAGGTATACTCGTCCCGCAATGCGTCCACATCGTCCGGTGTGGGGTGAACGATATTGATCCACTTGGCGCGTTCGTGCTTAAGTTGGTAGGTCGTCATGTCGATTATTATTGTCCGCGTGGCGACATGCCGCAACGGTGCGTCTGGTGGACTCTAAAACGGACATCAATGAAGGGTTTCGCTGCGTCAGGGCCACTTGACACGCTAACACCCTGCTGATATATTCAGCATACTACGCGGGTGTAGCTCAGTGGTAGAGCACTTGCTTCCCAAGCAAGGTGTCACGGGTTCGAGTCCCGTTACCCGCTCACCAACATCCATTCAACACAATGAATGGGTGTTTTTTTTGCCAATCGACAAAAGATAAAGCAGTGCGCGGGCGCATCCCCATTGCCCACCACCTAGTCAGGAGTATCCCAAATGGTTGATTTTAATCTTGAAGTGCAAAAGCGAACGGCCATCGGCAAGAAGAATCGTCGCCTACGCCGCGAAGGTTTGGTGCCGATTATCGTTTACGGCCCCAAAAAGGAGCCGGTCAACTTGCAGGCGAATTACCGTGAGTTAGAACTCACCCTGCGTGATGCAGGGGGTACCAACCTCATCAATTTGAACCTGGATGGTGGCGAGACCTTCCAGGTGTTGGCGCGTGATGTGCAGCGCGACGTGGTCAAGCGAACGATTTTGCACGTCGACTTCTTCCGTGTCGACGCTGACGCGCGCATCACGGTGGAAGTGCCGGTGACGTACATTAACGAAAGCCCGGCAGTTGTGGCGCGGCGCGGGTTGCTTCTCACTGGGCCAAATACGTTGAGCGTTGAGATGACAGCGAGCAATATGATCGACCAGATTGTGGTTGATCTGGCCGACGTTCCCGAAGTGGGTGACTCAATCTATGTGCGTGACCTGGAACTGCGGAGCGGTGCGCGCATTGTTAACGACCCCGAGGAGATGATTGTGCGCATCGCACAAACGTCTGCCGCTCGCCGTGAGGAGGCATTGGCTGCGCTTGATCGGGCTGGCGTTGGGCCTGAAGAGGGTGAACAGCCCAGCCTCATCGGTGAAGAAGCAGGAGACGAGTAGTCACTCGGCTTCTGTGTGGCTGTGCATTTTGAGGACAGACGCTGGCCTTAAGCGTTTGTCCTCAAAGGGGGGGCTACTCGTTGTCAGCCTCTTCGGTTTCGGTACTATCGTGGCTGCCGTTGAGGGCTGGTGCTTCCGCTTCTAAACTGGTTACCTCTGCCTCAATCTCTTCTTGCGTTTCCTCGCGGATGATGGCCACACCAACAATGGCGTCGCCGTCTGACACGTTCATGACGGTTACACCTTGCGCGTTACGACCTGTCTCCCGTATTTGTTCCAGGCTACTTCGTATCACGGTGCCGTGAGCCGAAATTAACATAATGTCATCCTCACCGCTGATGCTCCGCATGGCGACGAGGGGGCCGGTCTTCTCGTTTTGGGCTAAGGTGCGCACGCCCCCGCCATAACGCCGCTGTACCGGGTACTCGCTAACGGCAGTGCGTTTGCCAAAGCCGTTTTGTGTTATCACCAAGATGTGTGTGTCATCGTCTCTAATCGCATCCATACTGACGACATAATCGTCATCAGCCAGTTTGATGGCATTCACCCCGCCCGCAGAGCGTCCCATCTGCCGGACGTCGCTCTCATGGAAGCGAATGGCCTGCCCACATGCACTGGCCAGGATAATGTGCTGGTCACTGTTTGTGTACTTGACCCAGCCTAACGTGTCGTCTTCGTCTAATTTGATGGCGATTAACCCGCTAGGGCGTACTGCCGCGAAGTCACCCAGGGCGACCCGCTTAATGCGGCCTTTGTGCGTTGCCATGACGAAATAGCCTTCACGGTCAAAGGTGTCGACAGGCAACACGGCCGTCACGCGTTCGTCCATATCCATTGCTAGCACAGATTGAATAAGGTTGCCTTTGGCAGCCCGTCCACTTTCTGGAATGGCGTAGGCATGTTCGCTGTACACCTTGCCTTTGCTGCTGAAAAACAAGAGTTTATCGTGCGTGCTGCAATGGAAGATATCGTAAAGGGCGTCTTCATCACGGGTGGTCATACCAATGACACCCTTGCCTCCCCGACGTTGGGAGCGGTATTCACGGGCGGGCACACGCTTGATGTAGCCCTTTTCCGTCAGCGTAATGATAACGCCTTCTTCCTCAATGAGGTCGGCTTCGTTAAAGTCCGCACTCAGGCCATATTCGATTTGCGTGCGCCGTTCGTCGCCGTAGTCTTCCGCGATTTCGGTAACGTCGTCGCGAATGAGGCCGAGGATTTGCTTGGGCGAATCGAGCAAGTCTTCCAGGTATTGGATGCGCGTTTGTACTTCATCGAACTCCTCGCGCAGCTTTTGTTGTTCAAGGGCGGC
Source organism: uncultured bacterium (assembly GCA_963922445.1). Lineage (GTDB taxonomy): Bacteria > Chloroflexota > Anaerolineae > Aggregatilineales > Phototrophicaceae > DAOTTY01. The sequence continues at coordinate 42,390 of CAWUJQ010000002.1, read as the reverse complement.
TAGGCGTCGCAGTTGCATATCGAGGATCGCGTTGGCCTGAACTTCTGTGAGGTCGAAGCGGTTCATCAGTTGCAAACGGGCTGTTTCAGTGTCGTTCGCGTTGCGAATGGTGCGAATGACGGCATCAACGTTATCAAGCGCTTTGATTAGCCCTTGCAAAATGTGGGCACGACGGCGCAGTTTGTCCAGCTCAAACTCTGAACGGCGGACAATCACCTCGTAGCGGTGGTCAATGTAAATTTGCAGCGACCGCTTCAGGCTGAGCGTGCGCGGCTCTCCATTGACGAGGGCCAACATCTGAATGCCGAATGTGCTTTGCAATTGCGTGTATTTGAATAGCTGGTTGAGCGCCTTTAACGGTTGGGCACCGCGCTTGAGTTCGACCACCAGCCGCATACCGTCGCGGTCACTCTCATCGCGCAGGTCACGAATGCCATCAAGTCGGCCTTCACGGGCCAGCATGGCGATGCGCTCAATGATTGTGGACTTGCCTACCTGGTATGGAATCTCTGTGAAGACGATCTGAGTGGTGTTGTCCGTCTCCTCAAGTTCGTAGCGTGCCCGCACGCTAACGCGGCCCCGCCCGGTGGCATAGGCTTCTTTCATCTCGTCGCCCGCAATAACGACCGCCCCAGTTGGGAAGTCTGGCCCAGTAACGAATTGGGTCAGGTCATCAACGGTGACATCTTCAATGTTGTCGTAGTTGTCGATCAAATAGTGGATGGCATCGGTGAGTTCGCGCAGGTTGTGGGGTGGAATATTCGTCGCCATACCGACGGCGATGCCACTGGCACCGTTGAGCAACATATTTGGCAGGCGTGCGGGCAGGACGACAGGTTCCTGTTGCTGGCCGTCATAGTTGTCAACGAAATCAACGGTATCCATGCTGATGTCGGCTAGCAGTTCAGTCGTGATGCGCCCCAGGCGCGCTTCGGTGTAGCGCATTGCTGCTGGACGGTCGCCGTCCACACTGCCGAAGTTACCCTGACCGTCAACCAGCATGTAGCGCAACGAAAAGCTTTGCGCCATGCGCGCCATGGCGTCGTACACCGCACTGTCGCCGTGGGGATGGTACTTGCCCAGGACTTCACCGACGATACGGGCGCTCTTTTTGTAGGGGGTGTTGGGTTGCAAGCCCATGTCGTGCATCGCAAAAAGGATGCGTCTGTGTACTGGTTTGAGGCCGTCGCGTGCGTCTGGTAGGGCACGTGCGACAATGACGCTCATCGCATAGTCGAGGTAGCTGCCGCGCATCTCCTCATTGATATTGATGGTACGAATGTTTCCTATCGCCATAGCCAGGTTGCATACAGCATGATGTGCTGTATACGACTCCTTTCCGTTCGCCAGTTTGCTAGCACGATACCGCTGTGAGTAGGTTTGGGTATATTGTGATTCGTATCTATGACGCGCATATCGGTGAGGTGATTTCTGCTAATCCCGTTGATGGTTGATTCCTTCAAAACGGTGCTTGATGGTGCGCGCCGACGAAGGTTTTTCGCCGATGCTGTGTCATTTACAGCACCCTTATATGATACCATATCGGCTGATGTTAAGCGAGTGTGACCGTTTATCCCAAGTTATGTGGATAATGTTGGGATAATTTGGGATAAAATGACGTTTGGAAAGGGTTATTGCATGAGGTGGTGTTGCAATCTATGCGTGTGGGGATTATTGCTGACAGGGGCCATTACCGCCCGCGCCAGCGACCCGCCCGTATTGGCCATTTATCTCAATACGACCGCTGAAACCCGTTCGGCTATCCCCGATTGGCATGAAGCGGCCTTTGACAGAGCCATTATCGCGTTGGAACAGCGGGAGGTTGCTGTCACCCAATACCCTGCGGCTGCGTATGATCGCACTGGGGGTCAACCGAAATTATTTGCCGTCGTGACGCAGGCTGAATCTGGCGTCACGCTAACGACTGATGTTCATAGTCCGCACTTGCTACCATCAGCCGTGCTGTACGAAAGCACCAGCCAACCGCTCTCGATAGAAGTGGTCAGCGCGGAGGATGTGGAGCATTGGATTGCCGGGTTAGGGTTATATGCGGTTGATCGCTGTGATGATGCTAATAGCCTTTGGGAAGGTAGAACTGAGGCGGAGCTAGGGTTCTACCGGGGGAATTGTGACATCTTGGCGGGTGAATACCAGGCCGCCGAAGCGTCTTATACAGGCCTACTCGAAGTGCTTGACGAAGCGCAGCAACTCTTGATGCCGGATGTGAGTGTCAATTTGGCATGGGTGCATTTGCAACAGGGTGACCCGGAACGCGCTTTCGAAGCGGTCAATGCTGCAATTGCCGCACTGGAAGCGGAATGCTGTGCGGATGGGCCAGCAACAATAAACTACGCCCGTTTGATAGCCGATCGAGGGCAACTGCACGCGCTCAACTTCGACTTTGACGCGGCAATAGAGGACGCATCGCAAGCGATTGAGATAGCCGATGAATATGATTTGCCATATGCATTAACTGCGCAGTTTTACAAGGAGCGCGGTGACCACATCTTTTTGATTTATGAGTGGGACCGTGTATTGGCCGATTATGACCGCGCCATTGAATTAGACCCAGCGCTTGCGGACGCCTATTTTGCTCGTGGCGTGTTGTATTACACCCAGGGGCCACGTGCATCGGCATTGAGCGACTTTGAGCGGTTTGCTGAATTAGCCTCTGATAGCCCACGGCTGCCAGAAGCGGAAACCTACATCGACAGCATCACTATTGAGCTTGACGCGCTGGCTGGTGACGACACCGGGCCGTTTGGCCCATCGAATTAACAGCTTTGGGTGCTAGATTGCAAACACGCCCAGGATAATCAACAAGATGACGACGAATGCCACTGCGTTGAGCAGGACAAATATGCCAACGATGGCCAGTTCCGCCGGAGACATGCCCAGCGGCCCGCCAGCCCGTGCTGCCTCTTCCTCAACCATGAATTCGTCGCCAAATCCAGGATCGTCGTCAAATTCGTCGTCAAACCCGCGCAACTCATCGAACTCAGACATCGCCTAGCCCTTTCCGCAGAATAGATGTCCGTAAAGCATACCGAAGCCACTGCCAACTTGTCAATTTATCCGCTTCCACTGGCCGTTCACCAGCCGGTATATCACTGCTTCCTCGCGGAACTGGTCGCCGTTGATGTAGCGGACGGTGGCTTGCAGGATAGGCGCGCCATTGGCGTCTACATTGGCCTGGACGCCAGCCACAAGCCGTCTTTCGTCAGTGGGGGCAAGGGCGAACCGTTGGGCTGCTAGATCAACGATAGCAGGGTCGTTTGTGTCGTACTGGTTGGTAAAGCTAACTTGATCCCCCTCCGTTTGGAAGCGCCGCTCCATGTTTAAACGCCATGTAAGGTAGTCGCGCCAATCAACTTCTAGTTGGCTCAGGTTGGCGACACCCGCCGGAACTAACAAGACGTCCACGTTAGCATCGGGTGACAGTGCAGCGATCACCTGTCGCATGGCGTCGTTGCCGTAGCGCGTGGCATAGGTACTCATCAAGTAACTTTGCGTGTCAATTTGCACGAACTGCCCCACCAGCCAATCACTGATGGCATCGTTCACGAATTCGTTTTCGGAAGTTGGTAGCGGCTGCACATTGCCCATCGCATGTGTGGTCAGGCGTTGGGCAATGGCATCGGCAAAGGCAACACGTAATGTATCCTCAAACGGGTCATCTAGGCGGGCACGCCCCGTGTATGGTGACGGCACGCGCAGCAGGTTGTTGTCCTCTGGTGCCCATGACACGGTAAGGCCCGTCTGCGGTACGATTTCGACACGAATTGCGGGCAGCGTGGTACAGTCAACCAGGCCGCAGGCGAAGTCTAGCCATGCCGCCAGGCTTGATGACGCATTTTGGGCAAGCGTTTCATCAACTGCGTTGTATGCAACGGTGAAGCGCTCGGTTTCGATGGTGCGGCTTTCGCCCCAGAACGTGTAGTCTGGCGGAACATGACGCCATCCTTCGTCTGCAAAGCGCCAGTAAAACCATGTTTGCACATAGGGCACGCCGTCAATGATTTCTTCCACTTGAACGCGACCTCGTGGCCCATCAACTTCCATGTCAATGACACGGCCCGTCAGTTGCAGGTTGTAGTTTGATTTTAAGCGCTGATAGTCTGCAAAAGTTGTCTCCTGCGTGGTGACCCAGCTATCACTCGCGCTGCGCTGCACGGCCAAATACGCCCCCCGGTCGGCAACGCGTAAGGTAGCGACCTCCGCGTCTACGGTATCGACCAGGGCACGCTCCAGTTCACCGTTCACCATCTCCAAGCGTAACCACAGGAAGCCGACGATGGCACCAAACACGCCAAATACGCCTATCACCCCTACAAACAGGCGAAAAGCCGCTAAACGCCTTTTGCGGGCGGCCAGGCGGTCTTCCTGCGCACCCTGTACGATAGTTTCTTCGCGTTCGACTTCCCAATCAAGCTTTATGCCCATCTGTTACGCTCCCTGATGCAATACGGTTGCGTCGCTTGCAAAAACATGAATTGTTTCACCATCTGCCTTTGTGAGGACGAGTGCCCCTTGTTCGTCAATGTCGCTGGCTATCCCGTGGACGGGCACGCCATCTACCGCCACAGCTACAGGCTGACCTAACATAGATAGGCGAGCTTTGTAATCGTCACAGAGCGCCGCTGTTCCCAATCGCCCCAGTTGCTGCTCCAAATGAAACAGCAATACCGTCAATAGGGCTGCGCGATCTTGTTCTCGCTGTGTTTCAGCCTCAATAGACGTGGCTTGCTGGGCAAGGTCAGCGGAGAAGGTGTTACGCACGTTGACACCGATGCCCAGCACAACCCCCTGTAGTTGGTCGCCCTCCCAAGTGGCCTCTGGCAAGATGCCGCTGATCTTCTTGCCATTGACCAATACGTCATTCGGCCACTTGGCGGCGATATTGTCCAGTTTAGCGATGTCTAGCATCTGGCAAACGGCGAGTGTGCCTGCCATGTTGATCTGCGTGATGAAAGCCGGATTGACCTTGAGAATTACCGATACAGCCAACGCGACCCCAGGCGGGGTGTGCCATGTGCGTCCCATTCGTCCGCGTCCAGCAGTTTGTTCGTCTGCTACGACGACTGCGCCGTGTTCCGCGCCGCTTTGTAGCCAAGCGACTGCTTCGTCGTTTGTACTTTCTACACGCTCGAAAAAACGAACCGGACGTGGCAGGAGCGCCATCTGCAATCGTTCGTCAGTCAGAGCCATCCAATTGGCCTCCCAAATTACAGTCAGCACGAATCCTACCATAACGATGAAAACTGCCAAGCCGCGTCATCGGTCAATATCCCGGCTTGCTGGCTCATTTTTACGTCCATATAATGCGCCCGGTTACTTGATTGCGATGACAAACCCACTTTGACTGACCACCCAACGACATTCCAAACCCGCGACTGGGGCTGGCTGATTGCCCTGGCGTTGCCCCTCATTGGGATATTACCCGCGTTTACCGATGGCATTATGGCCGCTGCCGATGCGCCACTTCATACTCACCGCATCTATGCCATGGGCACGTTGTTAGCCAGCGGTGAGTTGTATCCGCGCTGGGTACCCTGGTTTCACCTGGGATACGGCTACCCGATTTTTAACTTTTATCCGCCGGGGGTGTTTTACATCGGCGGCTTGCTGATGCAGTTGGGCGTGTCCGCAGTGACAGCCTTTCACCTTGTGGCGGCGTTTGCCTGGATTTTTGGCACGCTTGGTACGTACAGACTCGCACGCACATTTTTACCGGGGTACGCAGCACTGCTTGCGGCGGCATTATGGGCCTATGCGCCATCACGGTTGTTCGAGGTGTGGACGCAAGGCAGTTTGCCGCAGATGATGGCGGCGGCGCTGGTTCCGTGGGTGTTTTGGACGATAACGCGGGGGGCGTTGGCACCATCGCGGCGGCGCGCGGTTTGGATTGGTTTATCCGTGGCCGGGTTGGTATTCACGCATCAGCCGATTACGTTCATCACGGCACTCTTTGTGGCCCCATTCACCGCAATACTCATTGTGTGGTTGTCTCGCACAGACTGGCGCTCACCGTGGCCACGGGCTGCTTGTGTGTACGGTGGGGTGCTGTTGGCTGCTGGGTTAAGTCTGATCTTTTTGTTGCCGCTTGCCCTTGAACTGCAATATGTGGAAGCAGTTAACGGGCGTGATGATGTGGTGCGCTATCTGGTTAGCAACTTCTTGCGGCTGGGTGAGGTGTTTTCGCATCCCATGCCCAACGATCTGACAGACATGCGGGTTGAGTATCCCATGACGCTCGGTTTGCTCGGAACGGTGTTATTTGGGTTCGGTGTCGTGGCGCTGGTGCGCGTTAAGCGCTATGCGTTGGCGCTGCTATTACTGGTTGCGTTTGGTTTTGCTGTTTTCATGATGGTGCGCCAATCGCTGCCGGTGTGGTTGGCGCTGCCGTTCTTCCGGCAGTTGCGCTTTCCGGCGCGTGTGCTGCGCATTGCTGCGGTGATCCTCGCAGTTGGTGGGGCAGCTAGCGTATTGCTTTTGCCACAGCGCTTCAGGCACGTGACGGTCGGGTTGCTGATTGTGGTCATCATCGCTACGTCGCTGCCGTTTGTGTATCCCAGCCAGCCGATATTGGACTACAGCGACCAGTCTGCTACCACGGAAATCCAGTTTGAACTCGATACCTACACCTGGGGCACCACCAGCTATAACGAGTTCAATCCACGCTGGGGCAGTCGCCCACCCTATGACCGTCCGCCTGAGCTTGATGAATACGCGACGAATCCCTTACAGCTTTACCCGCAAGATCGCGTGGACGGGTTTGAGTTGCTCACGACGAATGCGTTTACGATAACCACTCCTGAAGCGCGTCCGATTCGCGTCCGGCAGTTTTATTACCCCGGCTGGTATGTGACGCTCAACGGCGAACGGGTAGAAACCTACCCCGGTGAAGACATTGGTCTGATTACCGTGGATGTACCAGCAGGGACTAGCCGTATTGAAGCACGTTACAACGGGACGATGGCGCAGCGAATCGGTACGGCGATCTCGCTGGCGAGTGCTTTGATTGCACTTGGCCTCATCCAGACGGGAACGCATGTGACTTCGAACACGCAGGCTGAGCGGTTGACGGCGCGGTCGTCGGTGGTTGCGTCCGCGGTGATTGTTGCGATTGCACTCGTGAACTGGATATTCATCACCCCCAACACAGATTGGTTCCGGTTACGGTCGCAGCCTGACGCACCGCCCTACATGCAAACGGCGCAGTACGCTGAGTTTGGCGGAGATATTGCGCTAATGGGCTACACGTTGACGGAAACGGCCATCGCTGACGGTGAAGTGATGCCCCTGACGCTGTACTGGCGACCGCTGCGTGACCTGACGGATACGCACTATCGCCCGGTGGTGCAAATCGTCAATATGACGGTTACAGAACAGTGGGCAGTAAGCCAGCCGTTCTTCCCTGGTGGCGGCTTTACCAGTACCTACACGGCTGACCGTTACACGTCCGACCCGCATGACCTAACGCTGTTCGATTATGCCGAACCGTATGCCGCCCGCATCCTGGTGCAGATGTTTGATGCCCGCACCGACGAACCGCTCACGCTGCCAGACGGAAGCGACCGTTTGCTGCTGGACGACATAATCTATGTGGATAAACCCAGTGTAGAGGCGGTTCAGGCGCTGGACGCCGCGTTTGGCGAGTCATTTGCGCTGTGGTGCAGCACAATTGAACGAGACGCCGATCAGATTGACATCACGTTGTACTGGCACGTCACGCAGGCACCGGATTCAGATTACACGACGTTTGTTCATGGCCTTGATGCAGAGGGTGAGATCGTGCAGCAGGCTGACGCACCGCCTATTCTGGAATACCCCACCTCATACTGGCGTGAGGGTCAAACGTTGGCAGCGAACTATACACTTCCCACTGATGACGCCATCACGGAGATTGCTGTCGGTTTGTACAACGACGCCGGGCGTCTACCCGCATTTGATGGCGATACCCCACTCGCAGACGACAGGGCTATTCTCTCACTGAATCCGGCAAATTGTATCCAGGGAGATTCATAGGGGCCAGTTCGTGAGCGTTATCCTCATCGCTTGGCAGCGCCAACCGTGAGAAGTCCTGTGCATCGTACCAACCCACTAGCACGGTGTATATGTCAGGTGAGACCTCTTGAGGGTAGGAGATAATGTGGCCTGTTACGATGCGATCACCGCGCCGCCAATACTGCGTGGAAAGTGGCGGTTTAGTGTCCCCCTGCCCCACGATGTTCCCGTCATCATCGATGATCTGTACAAAGATAGTGTAATCGCCTTGGATACGACGTTTTGCTTCCCAAGTCATCCCAATATGGTTGTCGTCAACGATTGTGAACCCCATTAGCTCGATGCTGTTGTCGTAGATAACCCTATCGGATGGGCCAAATAAATTGCGTACCGGGTAACGGTTCCCATCGGCAAAACCCCCTACACTTAACATGACGCTTTCCAATTGACTGCCGTCTTCGTTCTCTGCCTCAAGCCGTGCTTCCGTCGGATAGTGCCACCAGCCCACCTGCACCCGCAGATCGAACAGCCCATCTGTGTTGTCAGCCAGCGGTACCGCATAGGTATCTGCATAGATGGCACCCGGTTGCCACGTTGATGTGCGTAGCGTGCCGCCACCGGGGTAGGTATCCACGGTGCCAATCGCCTCGCCCGCTAGATTGACTGCCGTCAAAAACGCGGAAAGGTCACGGTCAGATTGTTCCAGCACACGCCAGTAAACCGTAATGGGCACATCGTCGCCGGGTTCGTAGCGCTGGTTGGGCGTTTGATAGCCAATGAGTTCAATGTCGCCATAACGCGCATAGACCTCGTTGATGCCAGCAGGTGCCTCTGTCAACGGGGGCGGCGGCGTGTACGCCGGACGGATTGACGCAAACGGCACCATTAGGGCAAACGTGCCGTAAATCGCAAGCGCTGCCGTCGTAAGTTCCCACTTGGGACGCTTCCACAATGCCAGCAAGCCACTTGCCAGCAACGGACTTGTTGCCGCCACATAGGGGAACAGCAACCGCCCCTGTGAGGCGTAGGTCTGGGCTGTCCAGGCAATCAGGCTAATGGAGGCCGTCAGGAACAGGGTGGCAAATACAACTGTTGCGAACACCCAATATAAGTTGAGCGCATCTAGGATACCCAGTGGACGGCGATAGCGGCTTAAGGTATGCCACAGGTGGGGTGTAATTTGCCACAGGGCATAGCCTAAACCCACCACTGCAAGCAGCGTTAAAACATCCATGATGGGGTAATAAGCGCTAAACGTCAGCACGTTCACGCCGCCGAACAGCCCCCAATACGCAACCCGGAAGCCCTCAAACTCGCTAATCAGCGTGCCCACGGTGAACGGTTCTAGGCGAGGCCCGGCAACCTGAACCATCATGTGGGTGCCAAAAAGTTCCCCATAAAGCTGGATATTGCGTAAATACCACCAACTTGCCAGCAGCGCCCACACGCCCGCCATCATGAATCCCAACGTCACGAAGCCGCGCCAGTTATTGTCCCGCCATGCAATGTAAGCCGCCGCCAGCGCAATCACTGGCACGAGTACATTACCGCTCAGCTTGCTTAGGGAGCCTAGCGCGACCACGACCGCGATGAACGCACTGCGTCGCCAGTTGAAGCCGCGCCAGCCCATGATGACTAGCTGCCAGATGGCCAGGCTGTTGAGCATTGTCACGAGGTTATCGTTATTAACAGACGCAGTAATAAACACAAACATCGGGTTAAATGCGGTGATTCCAGCGGCGAGGGCCGCATAACTGCTGCCGCCAAGCTGACGAGCCGTGTAATAAACAGCGATGACTGTAATGGTTCCCAACACGATGCTGAAGCCGCGCAGCAGGTAGACGGCCAGTGGGGTGCCGCGCAGCGGTGGCGTTAAGTCGTTGTGCAGAATCATGTTTTTGTTGCCCACTGCCCCCGGAACGCCAACCAAAGCATGCGGATTGGGCTGGCTGTAGTCGGCAAAGTCGCCCCGGTCAATGCTGCGAACCATGAGGGCGGATAGGATGTAGTACAGCGGGGGCTGGCTGCCCTCTTGTTCGTAGGCAGTTTCAATATCAGGGTTTTGGACGGGTAGGCTGTTATTGTTGGCAATGTAGTCCACCATGCCAAAGTGCCAGCGCTCGTCACTCGCCTCGAAGATGGGCGTTGCCCAAGCGTAGATGCTGCATAGAACGACAAATGCCCCTGCCATCACGGTCAGGGGCATCCAGGGTTTGTGGAATATGTTGCGCGTTGAGTGGATCATGCGCCGTATTGTAGCGGTACATGACCCACTCGCAAGCCGGATTTAATTGCCTGCTTCTGGCTCTATTTCGGGTTCAACACCCTCTGGTGCGTCATGCCCGTTGCTGAAGTAAGCCTGCGCGTTTTCGATATAGCTAAGCGACTGGTGACGGAAGTACGTGTTGTACAGCTCTGCGTAGTGGCCGCCCTGCGCCATCAGTTCATCGTGATTGCCAGACTCAATGATGTTACCGTGATCTAGCACGATGATGCGGTCAGCACTGCGAACGGTGCTGAGGCGGTGCGCGATTAGGATAGACGTGGATTGCGATAGAATCAGGTCAAGCGCTTCTTGAATTTGCGTTTCGGTGAATGGGTCAATGCTGGCCGTGGCTTCATCCAGAATGAAGATGGATGGCTTTTGCAGCAGCACACGCATCAGGCTAACAAGCTGACGCTGCCCCATACTCAGGCGGGCACCCCGTTCGCCCACGTCGCTGTCTAACCCATTTGGCAGCGTATCGAGCCAGTCACCGTCACCGATGCTGTGGGCAATGGCGTTGATTTCATCGTCGCTTGCATCGGGCCTACCATAGCGGATGTTATCGCGCACGGTGCCGCTGAACAAAAAGGGCGACTGGGACACAATCCCTAGCTGCTGGCGGTAGGCTTGCAAATCGAACGAACGAATATCCTGCCCATCTATCAGCAGGTCACCAGCTTGGAATTCGTAGAAGCGGCTAATCAATTTGGCGACTGTACTTTTGCCCGCGCCCGTATGCCCCACAAAGGCAACATCTTCGCCGGGGGCGATGTTTAGCGAAAAGCTGTTTAACACAGGTTCGTCAGCTTTGTAGCCGAATGCCACATCTTTGAACGCGATTTCTCCGTGCAGCCGCTCATTCACCGGGTTTTCCCCAGTTTGGTTGAGTGTGTTTTCTGCGTCAATGAGCGCAAATACTCGCTCAGCGGAACTCAATCCCTGCTGGAACTGGCTGATGAACGCGGACAGTGTGATAAACGGGAACCAGAAGCGGTCGACCGATTGAATGAACAGGTACCATGTATCTGCCGTGACGGTTTCGGCAAGGACGGCCCGTGCGCCAAAGTAGATAATGACGCCGAAAGCAATGCCTGCCAGCGCGTTAAGCACCGGGAAGATCAACGACAGGACGAGTCCGCGTACCATGTTCACATTGTAAGAGGTGGTATTGACCTCGTTGAACTTGTCGTAGATCGCCGCTTCCTGACGGAAGTTTTTAGCGATGGCAATACCTGCCACACTTTCCTGGATATTGTCATTGACAAGGCCAAGCGCACGGGCACCATTGCGGGTCGTGATGCGTGCGAAGTGGCGAAAGACCATCGAACCGCCGACGATAAATGGGGATAACGCCAACACAATCCAGGTGAGCTGCGCGTTGCGGCTGAACAGAATCGCAACGAGGACGAACACCGACGCAAGTTGGCTGATGATGTCACTGCTGAGCAGAACAATGGTGCCGAATTCCTGGGTATCGCTCGTGATGCGGCTAACCACCTTACCGGATTTGTTTGTGTCGTAGAAGGATAGGTCGCGATTGATGGCAGACTCGAAGGCGTCTTTACGCATCCGGGCAACAACGCCGCCAATGGCACGGGCAGCAATGCGACGGCGTACCCAGTTACCAAAGTATTCAACCAGTACGGTAACGAGTAACGCGCCCACGAGCAGCGAAATCGTGCTGATCTCAGTTCGCTGGTCAATGGCACCCACACCCGCTGCAATAATCACCGGGCGGATGGACAGCGAGACTGAGGCGGCAAACGCCATACCGAAAACGGCGAGAAGTTGGCCTTTGTATTTGGCGAAGAAATCACCGATGCGTCGATAGAGTTGTAAGTCAGTGTACTGCCTATCGTAGTTGTCTTCTTCTAGGCCGCGAAACATGATTGCCATGATGAGTGTCTCCTAGTCACCGGCCTGCGGCGCAGGTGCGCCAGCAGCCGCCCGTGTGGGGTTTTCGTAGCGTGCAAAGATGCGGCGGTAGGCTTCGGACGATTGCAGCAGGTCTTCGTGTTTACCTTGTGCCACCACATATCCCTTTTTAATCACGACGATATGATCTGCCCAGCGAATTTGAGAAAGGCGGTGCGTAATCAAGACGGTTGTGCGTCCCTCGGCTGCCGTCCAGATGGCGCGCTGGATTTTGTCCTCTGTTGCGCTGTCGATAGCACTTGTGCTGTCGTCTAGAATGAGAATTTTGGGGTCAGTCAGGAAGGCACGGGCAATAGCGAGTCGCTGCCGCTGCCCGCCAGAAAGCGTCACACCGCGCTGACCAATGACTGTTTGATAGCCTTCGGGAAAGCTGGTGATAAAGTCGTGGGCCTGGGCCATTTTTGCTGCGCGTTCGATGTCTTCCGGCGTTGCCCCCTCGACACCGAAGGCGATGTTTTCTGCAATTGTTCGGCTGAACAAAAACACGTCCTGCTCAATGATGCTGATCTGCGACCGGAGGGACTGCATGTCCCAATTTTTCACGTTAATGCCGTCAATCGCGATGGAGCCTTCGGTTACATCGTAGGTTCGATTGATGAGCTTGGTAAGCGTACTTTTGCCTGCACCCGTTTGCCCCACAATCGCGATGGTTTGGCCGGGTTCCACATTGAACGACACATCGTGAATGATGACCTTGCCTTCGTCATAGTGAAAGCTGACGCCGTCAAATGTGATGGCCCCGGCCATTGGCTCGTTATGGCCGCCCTTGTTCTGATCGAGGGTGGTTTCGGTATTCAGAATGCTCACGATGCGCTTGGCGCTGGCATAGCCGAGCGCCACTTGCGAGAAGGCAAACTGCGACACAAATACGGGGAAGCCGAATAATGACAGGTAGCCCATGAACCGAACGACATCGCCAGGCAGGATGCTGCCGACGTTAGCAAGATAAAGCGAGTGAGCAAAGCCAGCAACTAGCGCGATGCCCCAGATGAGCAGCGGCAAGTACAGCGCTTCAATGTCGCCTTGTTCAACAAACTTCCCGTAGACGTAATCTACGAGCTTGTTGAACTTGTTGATTTCGCTATCTTCTTGGGCGGCACCCTTCACAATTTCCACGCCATCGAGCGATTCTGCTAGGCTGGCGTTCATCTCACCAAAGCTTTGACGAACATCCTGGGCCACGCGATGCAACGAACTGACGTATTGGTACTGCGCGGTGATGTAGCCGATCATAAACAAGAGCGGTGTTAGGGTAAGCTGCCAGGAGATAAACGGTGTGAAAAGCAGCGGCATGATTAGGAACATGCCGGAACCGAAGATGAGGTTCAACCCGGGGTTCATCATCAGGTTGAGTTCACGCACATCGTTCGTCACGCGGGCCATGATTTCACCAATGGGGCGCTTGTCGTGGAAGTCCATGCTTTTGCCGAGCAGATTGCTGTACAACTCGTCGCGCACATCGCGCTCAACGCGCTGGCCATACATTTCTGCTGCGTAATTGCGCACAAACATCAGCGTCGCGCGGATAAGCTGCGAGATGACCACAGCGGTAACAATCCCAATCACAACCGCAAAGGCATCTTCCTGGGTGATTTGGCCGCGCTGCCAGTCAATCACGGCGTTGTAAGCAGTGCCAATGAAATAAAACAGCGCTGCCGCTAAAGCGGCGTTGCTGATGGCACCGATCATGAGCATGATGGCAACGAATGGGTGCCGCCGAATGTGTGAAAAGACGTACTGCGCTGGGCTACGCCAGTCGGAGGGTTGTTTGTTGTACGCGGACTGTACAACGAATTCAGATGACATGAAGGACTGATCCTAGGCTAGTGTGAAGGTTCTGCGATGGAATCGGTTGGGGAATTCAACCCAACGAGCGGGGCAATATGCCTGTCTAGTACGATACCACGAACACACAATTGGTTATGTACAATCGTGGGATGTGAAGGTCAAAAAACGATTAAGGAATCATGATCGTTTGCAAGTTCAAGATGGTGGTGTCGTCATGGGTGGTGAGGTTATAGCCTTCAATCGGCTGATATACGACCAGTTGTAGCTGATAGCTACCCGTAACGACCCCCGGCGGTAAGTTGAGTATGCGCCAGTCGACCGTCATGCGCGCCGCTGGAATTTGTGATGTAGGTTGCGGGTCGCCTTCTTTTGTCAGTGGCGGCCCGTCGCTTTGTGAGACGATTGCTCCGTTTTCATTGGTCAAGCGTACACTCACCGAGTAGTCCAGCGTGATTGGGCTTTCTAACATCCACCACAGGCGCACCTCCACACGGTCGCGCACAATATGATCCACATCAACGCCATAGAATGGCAGGGTGTCATCGAACTGCGGCGACTGAAATACGGCGACGGGTGTCGAACTCGGCGCGGTTTCTAGCAGTTGAGCGATGAAGCAGTCAGGCTCACAACTGCCCGTGACCAACATCAGGGGATGTGTGCTTTCTAGCGCGTAGAAGCGCTCCCTTACATCAGGATCAAACAACTCACGCGTGACGTGCCACACGCGCCGTGCCTCCCGCGCCTCGTTCAGGTTGGTCGCTTGGTTTGTTACCAGTTCATCAGCCAGGTAAGTGTCGATGTGCCATGCCACATAATCGCCCGTATGTTTCGCCTCATCAAACCACACAACATCACCGGGCTGACGCGTGTCGTTCATACGGGTGAATACGTCACGAAACTGAATTCTTTCCGGCAGGTGGTTGGGCAACTGCCACAGATTGACGCCCACAAACAACAAAATTAAGCTCCAGCGCAATAGCGCGGCCCGCAATGAGGCAATGCCGACACCCGCACCTAGTGCAAGCCCTACCACAAGATACACGACATAGCGCGGTGCATAGACGTTCACGTAGAGGTTGGCTATCAGGTTGGCAATTGGAACGAACAGCGCCCACAACAGAAGCAGCCCGTATTCGCGACGCCTGACAAAAGCAACGCCTAACACAAGTGGAATGGCCCACAGCGCCCAGGTGCCGTTCGTCGCAAGTTCCAGCAGGTTCTCAACCACGTCAGGGCTAGTTTCTAGGGTTGTGGAGGCAATGCCAAGGCTGCCCCCGTCGATTTGGCGCAGCGTGCTAACCTGATGCACGAAGTTCGGTGCCCAGGGCAGCCACAGCAACGGTGCAACGATTGCAGCAGCGGCAAACTGTGCCAGTTGCGTGCGATTGGGGCGTTGTGCGGCAAAGTAGATGACCTGAGCAGCAACCAAAAACGCAAGAAAGTAATGGGTATAGCCAAGCAGGGCAAGTGATGCGCCGTATAGTATTGTGCGCCTCGGTGATGCGTGGGTTATCCAGCGCCAGAATAGCCACATAGAGAGCGTTGCAGCGAACAGTACGAGTGGGTAAGGTCGCACTTCGAAAGCATAGGTGAAAAAGTAGGCATTGCTAACCAGGGCTGCACTGGCAAACCAGCCAAAACGCGGCCCTTTGAACCATGATCGGGCTAGTGTGTACACCAGCGAGATTGTCATCATGCTCCACAGCACGCCCTGATACCGGGCCGCAAATTCACTCTCACCAGCCAACCGACGCCACATCCAAAAGAAAGAGTGCCACAACGGAGCCTGCACATCTCGTCGTGCTTGATACCAGATGGTGTGAAAAAGGCTTCCGTTGGTGTGGCTGAAGACCAGTACCTCGTCTGGGCGCATGTAAAGCCAGTTGAGGCCGAAAACAAATAGGCCAAATGCGCCGAGTAGAAGGCAGATGGTAATTGCGAGGGTTGTGTTGCGATTTGTCATAGGCCGCGCATTGTATCGTCAAAATGTGAGAATACGAGTCTCTACTCCCCGGCCACCTGGACGCGGACTGGCAGCACACCAAGCGTGCCATCTTCGACGGCGTCACCCCTGCTTACTGGGAGCAGTTCGGGTTGCCCCTGAGCATCAAAGCCGTACATGCCAACCCACAGTTGATACGCTCCGGGTGCGATGTCCTGGGGCAGTCGTAAAGCGCGGTTGTCCCATACCGGCTGGTTCGCCCGCCATGATACGGTGGGGAAGAAGCCTACCCCTGGTTGACTATCCTCGCCGCTGGCAATTACCCCGCCCCCATCCTGCGCGAGATGCATCGTCACGACATAGTCTGCCGTGGGCGGATTGTCTGCCATCCAGTAAAGCGATACAGGAACCGCATCACCGGGTAGGTAAGTCGCGCCAGCAGGTAGATTGAACCCAAGCAGGCTGATGGACTGTCCATAGCGGTGCTGAGCTAGGTGTGTCGGCCCGGCTAATGTGAATGGTTCATGTTCGCTGGCGGAAGCGTACTCAATCAATCGTACAGGTAAGCCGTCGTCCCCGGTGAGGGTGAACGTGCGCACGGGAAAAAAGTATTGAGCCATATAGCGCTCAACGGGACGTACAGCCCAGGTAATGTAGGGTGAGCTGTTTGACAGTACCCATACGCGGTTGCGGTCAGCCGTTACAAGTTCGAGCAGTTGAACAGTCGGGCGGGTCAGCAAAGCCGCGGGGTTAGGCGATTCGACTTGTGGAGGCTGTTCCAAGCTAGGACGCTCACCGGGGTGGGTTGGCAAACCGATAATGCGGGCATCGGATACCGTGTTGTAGTTCAGGAAGAAGCGTTCGTAATTCAGGGTCAACGAGGACAGCAGCACGATGTCGTTTTCAGTGAGTTCCGCTTCCATAACGTCAAGCGAATCATTCAGGCCCGCGCTAAAAGCTAGATAGAAGTCATCTGCATAGATCATGCGCAGGGCGAGGAGAATGCACGTCAGCAATATCACGGGCAGCCCAGTAACCATCCCCCAAAAGTATGTCATCCGGTTGTGATCGCGACGCAGCAGCCACACGAGCAGTACAGCCGCAAGTGCGCCCGTCACCAGGAACATTACCCCGTACACACTTGTTCCCACGCGAATCCACGCGAAGTCAAATGGCGTATTGCCCCATAACTGAGGGAGTAGTTTCCACCGCAGATAGCGTGGGTCATACAAGCCGCCTTGCCATTCGATAAGGCTCCCTGCTTCCGGTGGCAGCAAGTCGGTGTATTCACCCCACCAGTACGATACCGCGTTGAATTGAATCCACAGGCTGTAGGTGAGCAATGGCACTATCGTGAACCACGCCCCTAGTCGAAATTTGCGGTCATGGCTGAACAGCGCGTCAATAATGGGGAGGGCTGCCAGCATCAAAAAAGGCACCGTCGGAGCCAGAAAGCGCGGTGGCCAACTTAGTCCGCCGAACCAGTTGTCTCCGCTGCCATAGGCGTAGCCCACAGCGTAGAAAATCAGCAATCCGAATGGCGCAAACGCGTAACGCAAGTGTCCACGCCAAACCAGTATAACTGCTCCGGCGGAAGCCAGTAGTAACACCGGGGACGTGCCAAACACACTACCACCAATCGAAAACAGGTAAGCGTGCAAGGTGCGATTCACCGTGGCGAGGTCAGCCAGTGTGTTGTCTGGAATGAGGGCAATCGCCTGGAGGGCTTCAACGGTTTGCAGTCGCGTGAAAAAAAAGAGGCCAATCACCATCAACGCTAATATGGAGAGGATGGCGACACGCAGTTTTCTATCGGGATGCCACCGCTCAAGCGCAGGGAGCGCAATGAGTACCAGAGCTGGTAGGGCAATCAGGGCCGCCCTTCGGGCCAAGATCGCCAGTCCAAAAACGACAACAACGCCAACAAATCCGATGATGGGCCGATAGCGACGCTGACGCCAGCGCTCGACCAACAGCGCGGTCAGGAGTAAGAACAGGCCAGTCAACGGCTCCTGGAAGAAGGTTTTGCTATATGGCCACAGAATGGTACCAAAGCCGAGGAGGAGTGAGCCAACAACAGCGGTTTTGTCGTCGTAGCCCAGTTGCAAGGCATACGCGAAGAATGTACCCACCAACAACGCGCACACAAAGATATTGAACAGCCAAACCGCATGAACGTAGCCAATCCCAGGAATGACATCAGCAAGATGATAAAGGGGTGTGGCTAGGATAATCTGTAGTGGCTCGGCATTTACAGGCAGCAGTGGGAGGTCTGGTAAAGGGGCTTCGTATTCCCAGTAGCGCCGCTCACCAGCGCTCATGTCCAGGCGCATATCGCCAAAACGCACGAGGCTTGCGGTTGCATCAAACATAAACAATGTATCCGTCGATTCGATGCGGGCGCTGTACGTCAACATGTAAACCGATGTGCAGAAGCACACCAAAACAACCAGCAGCGCGATGCGCTGCCGGTTCAAAGGCAATGGAGTTGTTGGCATGACGTTGCGATTTGGCTAGCGGTTACTCGTTAGGCTTTTCGGACGGCTCATCACTGGACGCGGTGTCACTGGACTGACCACCGCCGAGAACGCGATTGCGAATCCCAAGGAGGCCTTTAATCACGCGCTGGCTGGCGTTCAGTTCATCCATGTTGTCTAAGGCAGCTTCGTAAGTGGACGCGCCTTCCATGATTTTGCGATCTTTCACTTGAAGGGCACTCATAGCGACCAGCGTTTCTCCATACATCTGCTTTTCACCCAACTCCTCAAAGATGTCAGCCGCTTGGCGGTAGCAGTTGTACGCTTGCTCTTTGTCGTTGATTTTGGCGTAGACGCCGCCGAGGTTGCCGAGGGTTTGGGCGGTGCGTAGGGCGTCTTGCGTTTCCTGGAAGGTTGCCAGAGCCTCTTGCATCACATCGATAGCTTGTTGGCCTTCATCTAGGGAGCGATGAACCAGGCCAATGTTGACGAGCATTTCTGCGGCTGCGCCTTTCTGCCCCGCTTCTAGGTAAGCGTCTTTCGCCTGCTCGAAGGCCTTAGCAGCAGCCTCGAAATCATACTGTTTGTACAGCTCTACGCCTTTGTCTTTAAGTTCATCTGCATTGGTCATAGCTCAGGGTTCCCCTTGAAAATGAATATGGATGATGAAGTGTAAAAATGACGCTACATGGTGATGTCTACAATGCTGCGCCCAACGTTGCGGAGCTTGTCGGCGGGCATCTGGCTCAGCATGACGGCGATCTCAATGAAGCCGATGTTGAGCGGGTTCGCAGCGAAGGCACGGATGTCGTCTGGGAGTTCTGCAAAGTGCTTCCATTCCTCGCGGGCGGCCAGGAGTTCGCCAATGGTGCCGCTTGATTCGATGAAGTACGGCATCGTCTTGTTAACGCTGCGGGCAAGCACGTTGAGTTCGTGCATAGGCACGGCGGCCTCACCGCTTTCATAGGCCTGGATGCTTGCAACTGGCAGTTTGGCGTCTTCCGCCACTTCATCGACCGATTTGCCTGCGTCTTCGCGGGCCTGCCGCAGCAAGATGCCCACCATACGTGTCCGCAAGTTAATGTACTCGGCCTCGGCGCG
This sequence comes from uncultured bacterium, assembly GCA_963922445.1. GTDB lineage: Bacteria > Chloroflexota > Anaerolineae > Aggregatilineales > Phototrophicaceae > DAOTTY01. The sequence goes on along the minus strand of CAWUJQ010000002.1, from coordinate 22,874 downwards.
ATTGTCCTGGGCGTATTCGTCACGCAGCGTGTTTTGCCCCCAAAAGTGGCTGACGGGCACGCCAAGGTAAAAAGCCAGGATTTCAAGCTGAGGCAGGGAGGGCGCTGTATCGCCGAACTCCCACGCTTCGTATTCTGGTTGGCTGATGCCCATGATGCGTGCGCATTCTGCTTCGGTGCGGGCAGCGCTCAGGCGGGCGTCGCGTATGAGGACACCGAGCATTTTGGCCTGAAGGCGGTAGTACTCCTCAACGTCGAGTTGTTTTTCTTCGGCTTGGGCGGGGTTTTGCTGCGCCTGCGCCTGACGAAAACGTGCCTTCATGTCGTCGTTTAATAGGCCCATCTTTGGCTCCTCGGTTTACATGCCAACCACATTGGTCTGGATTATAGATGTTGAGTTGATATGGGGCAACACAAGTATAGGTTCTTTTATGGTGTGTTTAGAGCGCTTAAAAGCGTCAAGGCTTGTGAAACTGGATTACAATAGCTAATGTGAATGCAAGTTTCGGAGCAAACCAATGCCGTTATATGACTACCAGTGTGATGCCTGCGGCCATGTTTGGGAAGCACGCCACGGGTTCAATGACCCAATCCCTGAGTGCCCAGCTTGTAGTAGCGACACAGTGCATAAAATCATTACGCAAGCCCCCACTGTTGCGGGAGGTGTGTTAACCCCGGCGGGCACGTCACGCCGCTCGTCTAAAGAAGAGCTTAGGGACAAGTGGCGCGAAGAAACGCCTAAGCTCCGCAACAAGCTGGAAAAAAAGTTGGGGCGCGATACGGTTCAGCGCAACGCCCCCCACCTCTACAACAGCAACGACTAGCTGCTGAAGTCTTTGTAAACCTTGTCGAACTTAGCCTGGTCGATTTCCGGGTGGGCGTCCAGGAAGGGCTTGAATACGTCCATGTATTCAGCGACCTGTGCCCTCTCGGCTCCTTCAAAGCGCAGGGAGATGGCAGGCTGCGTGTTGCTGGCGCGAACCAGTCCCCAGCCATTCTCGAATAGCACGCGTGCACCATCAACGGTGATGAGTTCGTAGTCAGCCTTGAGTGCTTCAGTGATTTCTTCGATGATCTGGAACTTAATCTCGTCTGGCGTGCTGAGGATGACCTCTGGCGTGGCAGCGAGGTGCGGAATTTCGTCGAAAATTTGGCTGACGTCTTTGTCGCTGCGAGCGAAAATTTCAAGCGACTTCAGCGCCACAAGCGGCGCGTCGTCGAAGCCGTAGTAGTTTTCACCTACGAACAGGTGCCCGCTAACCTCGCCGCCAAGCGGGGAGCCGACTTCGTGCATCTTGGCTTTCATCAGACTGTGGCCAGTCTTCCACATTAAGCCGTTGCCGCCGTACTTTTTGATTTCATCCATCAGCGCCTTGGACGCCTTCACATCGTAAACGATGGTGGCTCCCGGTTGACGTTCCAGCAGGTCACGGGCCAGCACCGCTAGCAGGCGGTCAGCCGCGATGTGATGACCGTGATTGTCAATGAACCCTGCCCGGTCAGCGTCGCCGTCAAAGCCGAGGCCCACATCTGCACCGATTTCAACAACCTTCGCTTCAAGGTCTTTGGTCATTTCGGGGTCTTCGGGGTTGGGCAGGTGATTGGGATAGGTACCATCTGGTTCGCAATACAGGCAAGTGACTTCAGCACCCAGCTTTTCTAACACGGCGGGCACATAGCTACCGCTCAGGCCGTTACCAGCGTCCACAACAACCTTAATCGGCTTGGCGAAGGGCTGCACCTTTGCGCCAATCGCGTCCATGTGCTTGTAAATCATGTCCTTGTCTTCGGTGACGGTCCCCTCGCCTGTCTCGAAAGCATCTTCCTGGATGATGTGCAGTAAGTCCTGAATTTGCTGGCCAGATAGCGCCAGCGTACCGTAGGCCATTTTGATGCCGTTGTATTCGGTGGTGAGGTGGCTGCCCGTAATCATGACACCCGCGCCTACGCCCTCGTCACTATAGCTGGCAGAGGCGAAGTAAACGGTCGGCGTCATCACTTCACCGATATCGGTCACACTCATGCCTGTTGAAGCCAGCCCTGCAATCATTGCAGCTTTGATCGCGGGCGATGTGAGGCGGTTGTCACTGCCGACGAAGACGCGCTCGGTGCTGTACTGCTTGGGCAGGTAAGTTCCCAATGCCTTGCCAACCAGGGTGGCCAGTTCGGGCGTGATTTGCGGGCTGTCGCCCGTGGCAACGCCGCGAATATCGTATTTGCGGAAGATATGGGTCGGGACTTCGGTCATGAAATCTCTCCTTTGGTATGTGTTGGGTGTAAGTAGGTTAGTCTTTGGTGCCAGAAAAATAGGGTGTGGCATTGCGGTAGAGCTGCGTGGCGGCATCCCGTACAGAGCTACCCCGCCCGCTGATATGCACGGCATCATCACGGGCGACGAGGCGCATTTGTACACGCGTCGTGGGGTTATCCGTTGGCTGGTACAAAATGACGAGCGTCCAGTCGTCCTTGAATACGACGCGCACCACCCACAACAACCGATCAAGCGCGTCCTGGGTGTCTGCATCTACCCAGTCGTACTCTCCATAGCCTGACGGTTTGCGGATCGCCTCAGCCGACGAACTGAAGATCACATGGCCTTGATTCACAACCATCCAAAGGTCACGCAAGGCAGATGGCAAGCCATCGGCGTCAACGATTTCTTCGCGGTAAGCACCCCACTCAAGTAAGGCAGCCCACAGGTTGTCATCACCGTCGGCATAGGCCCGCAGTGTCAAAAGGGCGTCAGGGCTGTGTTCTGCGGCGATGTAACCAACGGTGGCCTCCCATGCGGCGAGGCCGGTCTTGGGTCGGTTTGAAAAGCTGCCGGGTCGATTGGGTAACGTATCGTCGGGCATGTGTATCCTATTCTACAGGGATTTCTTTGCCATCTGCCATGGCAGTGAAGGCTAATTCATCGGTACCCGCATCGACATGGACAGACGTTCCAGATTGCGGGTTGGCCCGAAGCAAAAAGTCTGCCAGTGGCTCACGCACAGAACGGCGGATGATGCGCCGTAACGGGCGCGCACCGTATTCTGGCTGGTCGTTTTGCGCGAGCATCCAACGCATGGCGGCCTCGGTGAATTCGAGCGTCAGACCGCGATCAGCAGCAAGTTTCTTCTCGCCGCGCAGCATCAGGCCCAATATCTTGTAGAGGTCTTCATTGCTCAGCGCGTTGAACATAATGACTTCGTCGAGACGGTTAAGGAACTCCGGTCGAAAGAAGCTGCGCACGTTGTCCATTGCGTCATCGCGGGCTGCTTCTGTGATGGGGTTGATGGCGAGGTGCTTTGCGCCCAGGTTGCTCGTCAGGATAATCACCGTCTCGCTAAAGCGCGTCATATTCCCGCGCCCGTCCGTCAGGCGGCCTTCCTCAATGACTTGTAGCAAAATATCCAGGACGCGTGGATGCGCTTTTTCGACCTCATCAAACAGCACGATGGTGTAGGGCTGCTGGCGCACACGCTCTGTGAGCTGGCCACCCTGTTCGCTGTCTACGTAGCCGCTAGGTGAACCGATTAAGCGGTTGAGGCTGCTCTCATCCTGAAATTCGGACATGTCGAGGGGCAGCATGGCGTCTTCGTTACCAAACATGAAGTCTGCAAGCTGCTTGGCAAGCTCCGATTTACCGACACCCGTTGGCCCCAGGAACAAAAACGCACCGATTGGGCGCTTCGGGTCTTTGAGGCCCACACGCGCCGTCTTGATGGCACGGCTGACGGCCAACACCGCTTCATCCTGGCCGATGATACGCTCATTAAGATGTTCGACCATGCTGGCATAGCGCAGCCGCTCATCTTGGCCGAGTTTACTCACGGGTATGCCCGTCATCTGGCTGAGCGTGAGGGTGATGTCTTCGGCGTCAAGTGTGTTCGTGTCCGGCAAGTCCGGCTTGAAGGCGAGGTGTGCTTGCTGGCTCATGCTAATCATGGCGGCGGTACGGTGCAGCAGGTGTTCTGCACTGCGTGGCAGCGGCATTGTCGTCAGGTAGCGCTTGGCCAACCGCGCGGCCAGCACAACTGCAATCTCTTTCACTTCCAGGTCATAGTCGGCTTCGATGTGCGGCTTATGTACTTTAAGTATCTCAATAGCTTCATCAACGCTCGGCTCTGCCACGCGCAAAATCTGTGAATTCTCCGCAATCGCACTGATGCTTGCCAACCGCTCGTTGTATTCAACTTCGGTTGTTGTGCCGATAACAACCGGGTCATCATCTAAAAAAGCCTTTTGAATCTGCGGTGTGGCTTTGGAAAACTCTGCCCGCGAAGAACCCCCACCGAAAAAGCGATGCAGATGCGGTACGAAGAAGATGCCGCCCCGTGCTTGGTTCAAGCCTGCGCGCACGGCCTTATGGTCACTGTCAAGGAGGGCAGCTTCGTCTACCTGTACCAAACTTTCGAGTCCAGCAGGCCCTTTGCCTTCAGACATCAACAGTGCAAGGCTATAAGCCAGGGTGCGCTTGCCCACCCCATCGGGGCCAATCAGGATAATGTGCCGATTTTGCGCCTGTGACAGGATGTTAATCAGGTCACGGAGCAGGTCTTCTCGGAAGTAAACGGCTTTCAAGTTGCCCGCTTTGGATGCTGCGACGAAGTCCTGAGTTGTGCCACCCCGTCGCATAATTTGGCTGGAGTCGTTGATGGCATCATCAATGGATTTGGGCGTAATGCCGTGCCCGCGCAGCAAGCCACTCGTGCTCAGGCTGCTTTCCGTCATCACCTTGAGTACATGGTCGGTATCAACACGCACTTCGTCCTGGCTGTTGGCGACGCTCAAGCCATCGTCTAGCATAATAATCGTCTGGCGTGAGAGCGGCACTAGCCGGTTGCCGCGTGCGACAAAATCCAGGTTGCCGCCCTGGTCGCGGCGTGTTTCCACGGCAAGCTGCGTCTGACGTTCGAGGCGGCTAAGGTCAGCGCCACGGTCAGCGGTGAACTTGACCAGGAGCCTATCAGCAGCCGTACCTTTGCGGCGCAGCATGGCCAGCAACACGATCTCAGGCGTAATCAGGTTGCTTTTGTATTCGTCTTTTAGCTCGACCGCGTCGTTGATGACCGCGTCAAGGTCTTTGGAGAGCAAATCAGGGTTCAGGGTACCCATAGCAGGCAGTTCCTATCGCTTGGTGCATGTTTAAAGTTAACGCAAAGTCATGCCAGTCACAAGTTAACGATTATTATTCCCAGCGCGTTGGCGCGCTCGCACCCGTAGCCGCCAGCAAAGTCTCAGTCAGGTTGACGGGCAGGCGTCCGCGGGCTGGCGTTGTGCCAAACAAGATGTTGCAGGCCGTTGTTAGGCCAGCGTCGTGAGGGCTATAGGCAGTTAGATAAGCCGCTGGTGGGCGATGAAAAGCGTTAATGTCATACGGTGACCAATACGCGACGACGACGGTTTTTGTTGCGGGAAGGCTGTTGATGAGTGCGGCCTGTTCTGGCTTGTTGATTGCATTTTGTGTGAATACAACAATGGTGTCTACCGATTCAGCCGCACGGGTGAGGAAGGTGATATTCTCTGCTGTCGGGTAATCATTGTAACCGTAAGTTTGTGCATTGGGGTTGGCCGTCGTACATGCGCGATGGACGGTGAGTCTTTCGTGAGGATAGGCAACCAGTACTGACTCACGCTCATCTAGTGGAAGCAATCCGTCGTTATCGTAAACGAGGGTCACGCCAGCGGCAAACAGTTCGTCAACGACGCGCATCCCACCCACTGCCCGGATGCGGTCTTCTGCGGTTGCTGGGTCAAGTGGTTGCCAGTCCAGCACATTGTAGCGCTGTTTGGCACTCAAAATCCGCCGCACCGAAGCATCAATCCGGCTTTCGCTGATTTCGCCTTCTTCGACTGCCTCTATGATAGCGCCTATCGCATTTTCAATGGAGCGCATTCCGGCGTGTGGCCCCGGGGTGATGAAATCCACCCCCGCGTCAACGGCCATCACCGCCGCATTTGGCAGTGAGTAGTTGGTGTCTATGGCGTCCATGTCTAGCGCATCCGTCATGACGATGCCACCGAAACCAATATCATTGCGCAGCAGGTTGGTGATAACCACGGGCGAAAGCGATGCCGGGCGGTTGGTTGGGTCAACCGCAGGCAGTGCCAGGTGGCCGACCATCACGACTTCCGCTCCGGCATCCACTCCTGCCCGGAAGGGAATGAGTTCAAGTTGTTCCAGCGCGCTGAGTTCATAGGGTAGCACGGGGAGTGTAATATGCGAATCTTCGTTTGTGTCGCCATGGCCAGGGAAGTGTTTGAGCGTCGCCATAACGCCCTCGTCTTGCATCCCCTGGACTGTAGCAGAAAGAATAGGCGCTACTGTGTAGGGGTCACTGCCATAGGAGCGGCGAAAGATAACCGGGTTGTCTGGATTGGTTTCGAGGTCGGCCACGGGTGCTAAGTTCATATGAATGCCGATGGCACGCAGTTCTTGTGAGTGAACCGCACCATAGCGATAAGCCAAATTGTGATTGCCCGTTGCAGTAACGAGTATTGGCACTGGAAACTGGGTAAATGGCTCGAATTCCAGGGTGTTGATGCGCCCGCCCTCTTGATCGACGCCGATAATGAGCGGGGGCGCTCCGGCTTGGGTAATGGCTGACTGCCAGTCGTTAACCAGTTGCGTGATGGATTCCGCATTACCCATGTTGTACTTAAACAACACCACCCCGCCGGGCTGGTACGTCTGCAAAAAGTGCCGACCGTCGTCTGTGATGTTGGGGCCGAACAACCCAACGAGAAACATCTGCCCGACCTTCTGCTCCAGCGTCATGCTAGCCATGATGGCATTCACGTGCGCGTCTGATTGCGCGTGTGCGGGTGTAGCAAAAACCGCGATGATGCACACGCACACCACTATCTGTTGCAGTCGGGTCATGCTCACCTTGCTCCTGTAATCACGCGTACATCATTGCTGGTTCACAAAAAGATTGTAGAGCATTGTATGCTTACTGCACGCCCGGATTGACCAAAAACATAAATTCCAGAAAGTTCTTTTGTTCTTCTGCATTCATTGGGCGTGGGCGAGCCTGCTCATCAATAATGCCTGTGAACAGATCAATTGTGACGAGTTCACCCTCATAGATGTAGAGTGTATCCATCCAGAAGCGGGAGTTGCCCCAAAACGGTTGGTCAAAGAAGAGATTGCCCAGGCCATAATGCAGGACGGCTGTGGTGCCACGGGGAGTGCCGTAAAACTCGAACGTTTGCGGCTTGTGGGCATGCGTCCCGGCAACGACATCTGCACCTAGGTCAGCAATGCCGCGAAAGTCGAACTGGATTTCTTGTTGCGGTAGATACTCTTCGAATTCGGTGTGCTGCACGGTAACGACGATGAGATCAACTTCGGGCCGTATATCGCCCAGCGTTTCACGTAGCCACTGACCCTTACAATCCGCTGCGCCGGGGCGCTCATCATTGGCAATGGCATAGTAGGGGCCAACATCATTACATGCAATCATCGCGATGGTGCTGCCATTGTGAACCAAAATCAGCGGCTGCTGAGCGGCTGCAGGGGTTTCACCACCCCCAACGACCTGAATGCCCGAATCGCGGTATATATTGAGCGTGTCTCGGTAGGCTGCATAGCCATAGTCGTTGTTGTGATTGCCCGAAAGTTCAACTATGTCCAGGCCAACTTGCTGCAAGATTGGGAAATGCTCAGTTTTAGAGCAGAACGCGCCCAACATCTGGTCAGTTGGGGCAGGGCAGCCATCTGTAAATGAAACTTCGTTGCTGGTGTGGAAGAAATCGACCTGGTTTGTGTACGGAGCGATGCCGCTCGCGGCCCAGTCAACGCCATTGCGGTCAATCGCGGGTATCGACTGGCGGGTGATCGCTGTGACACCAGAAAGCGTCAGGGTCGTGAGCAAATCCGGATTGAAGTTAGGTTGATCACTCGGCAGGGCAAGCTGGTAGTTATCGATGTTTAGTAGCGGATGCGTTCCATCAATGTTGAGGACGCGGTAGCGGGGTGTCAGTTGGTCAAAGGGCAGCAGCGCATAGGACGTGCGGCTGTTCCATAACACCCCCTCCAGTTCATCACGACCAACACGGCGCTGCGTCGCGACTTCAACCCCGTGAGCTTCTAAAAGTGCCTGCGTTTCACGATCCAATACGAAATCACGGTCAGCCGTCCCGGCTAATAGGTTCCAAAATGTTGCGCCTTCGATGTTGGCCACCGTGCTGTTGAACGCGACGACGGGCACAAACACAAGTTTAGCCTCAGACGCAGTGACGACTTGCTCTTGTGCAGGTGCTTCAGCGGTTTTGGGCGGTGTGAACTCAAACAAGTTCAGGTCGGGTGTGGCGCGGGGCGGCGTAAAGTCGAGCGCTTCAAGGTTTAGTGTGGGGACTGTGGGTTCAGGCGTAGGGGCTTGCTCAACCCAGCCCGCTGCATAAAAGTCCAGGTATTCGCGGACATGCGCGCCCCAATAACGGCCATCGTGTTCCCCCTCATCATGGATGATGTAGGTGTGGTCAAGGCCGCGTTCAACGAGATTTGTTCCCATTTGATCCATGCCGGGGTAAGCGTAGTCGTCTGCACCTCTGTCGAGCCAAATCCGCAGCGTGTCGATGTCCGGGGCGTTCAACGCAAGATCAAGCGGGTTATTTTCCGGCGGTGCATGAAACGGATCGAAGAAAGCGCTGTGTCCGCCAACTGCTTCGAAGCGTTCAGGATGGCGGAATGCGATGGAATATGCCCAAAAACCGCCCCTTGAGATGCCGCCAATCGCACGTGCGTCGCGCTGGGTCGATACGCGATAGGCTTCCTCAACGGCTGGCATTAACTCTTCAAGGAACACATTCTCAAAGGAGAGTTGGTCGAAGCGGTTTTCGTTCGCAATCCACTCGCCGTAAGGCAATACGACAATCATTGGGGGCAGTTCGCCCGTTGTGATTGCTGCATCAAGTTCGTCGTCTAGGCCAAGCTGAAGCCAGTGGTCGTCGTATTGTGCAGACCCATGCATAAGGTAAACCGTCGGGTATTCGGCGACATCGGCGGTGTCGTAGCAAGGTGGCAGATAGACCGTGTAGTGCATGGTGGTGGTTGCAATAAAGCTGCGGTAGGACTGCCGCTCAGTGCGGCCCGTTGTTTCCGCACAGATGTTTTGGGCACTAGATGCCAGCGGCATGATGCTTACAACAAACGAGCAGGTTAGGGTGAACCACAAAATGCGCTTCACGGCAGCCTCCAACTGTCAAAATCACCTTGGAGGCGACATGATAGGCAAACAGATGGCTTTTCGCTATGGAGAAGCCATCTGCGGTTGCAAATTGATCTACTGGGTGGGGTTGCTCGCCCGCTCGCTCAGCCGGTAGCCAATCCCGCGCACGTTGACGATCAAATCCTGGTCAAGCCCCGCTTTTTTTAGCTTGCGCCGTAGGTTGCTCACGTGGGGGCGGATGACCTCGCGGGCTTCGGCTTCGCCAACAGTGTAGCCGCGAACTTCACGCACGAGTTCATGGCAGGAAACGACACGACCCTGGTGTGCTGCCAAATACAACAGCAGATCGAACTCGGTTGGCGTCAGGTCAATGGGTTTGTCTTCTACTGCGATCTGATAGCGGCCTGGGAAGACGGTAAGCATGCCAAGTTGCATACTGCTTGACGGCTCTACCGGCGTGTCGTCCTCAACGCCGTTTTCCGGAATGGGGCGGTGATCTTCGTAGCCCGTGTAGACGCTGCTCTGTTCTGCTTTGATCTGGTTGGTTTGCAACTCAGAAAGATTGCGCTGGATGACTTTGAGCAGGTCACGGCGGCGGCGCAGGTTACGTGAACGGCGTATGCCCTCAGAGACGCTGTGCTTGATGTCCTGGCTGGAGCTAGGCTTAATCAGGTAATCGTGAGCGCCCAGGCGCAGCGCTTCGATAGCGGTGCCCAGGCTGGCATAGCCCGTCATCAGGATTACGCTGGAATCGGGAATAAGTTCTTTGATGCGACGTAGTAGTTCAACCCCATCAATACCCGGCATACGGATGTCTGTAAGGACAACGTCAAAATCGTTGTCGGAGATTAGATCAATGGCTTCTTCGCCGCTGGCCGCTTCGCTAACGCGGTAGCCTACACGTTGCAGTGTTTTGCTCACGGAGTAGCGAATTGCCCCTTCATCATCTACAACAAGGACGTGGGAAACTTCCGTCCCGTTCTCGATAATAGGTGAGTTGATGTCCATAGTGAGGCCTCGGTGATTTAAGTGTTTCATCATCTTTCCTCAAGGATACCTATAATGATTGTGTTGTGCAAGCGTAAGTAATGGCGAAGTACAGACATTCATGAACCATTGCTTGTTCTTGCGGCTACAGTCTCATTTGTAAGCAATTTTGTAGACAATTGTGTCCGTCTCAGCACGTGCGAAAGGCTCTGTAACGGTTCCCAACTCAGTATGCAATACCGCTGCGATGTCTCCATTAACGATTAGCAGGGGTATCCGGTCTCGTTCATGTTGCGGAATCTTACGGTTTATCATCCAATCACTCAGCTTTTGAGTGTGCCCGTTCATCCCCGGTGGTGAAATTCGATCTCCAGGGCGTCGCGTTCGCAGCCACAAATCAGCATCATCCGAGAGGTATAGCGTCCCCAGTAAGTGATAAGAAGTCGGTAGATGTTGGGTTATAATTAATGTCACTCGCAATAAATGACTTGGGCTGCCAATCTGCACGGAAACACGTTGTTGAGTGTTGATTGATAGTTGCGGAATCGTTTCATTGTCAGCCTGCTCAAAAATCATGTGTTCATATTGAATGCGCATTTGTACGCCGTTTACGAATTGTGCGACAGCCCCCTGCGCTCCGTGCAATGCGATGTGCTGAGCGGCAACGATATGCTCATAGCCAACGTCTATAGTAGGGGCTGCGGCAGTGCGACGCGCAAGTTCGTAGACGATGCGCCGCTGAATGGCGGGATGGTGTTGACGAAATGCGTCCCGTGGGTATGTCCATTGCTTAGCTGAGTTGTAAAACGCATGGTTTGCAATTTCTGTAGCGCTTTGCTGCGCGATGTAGTCGGCTTCTGTACTCGCGATGTCTGCGAGTTGCGTCAGGGCGGTGGTGATATTAGGGTTGATTTGGCGTAGATATGGCAGTGTTTCGTGGCGCAGGCGATTGCGCCCAAATGTGATGTCCTCGTTTGTCGGGTCGTGCCTGGGCTGCAAGTTTTCCGCACGGCAATACGCCTCGATTTCAGCGCGTGTGACGCTCAGCAAAGGGCGAATAAGGGTAATTTCATTGTGATAGGGCATCGGTGTTTTCCACGTCATGCCGCTTAAGCCAGTTAATCCTGCCCCTCGCAGTAGATGTAACAGTACAGTTTCCGCCTGGTCGTCTGCATGGTGGGCAACGGCAACAGTTCGGGCACCGGCATCATGAGCAACCTGGGCGAAAAAGTCGTAGCGTGCTTGCCGGGATGCTGCTTCCAAGTTGCTTTCAGTATTCGGTAGTTGCAATTTATGGCGGGTGATGGGTACATTCAGCGCTGTGGCTTGGTCGACAACGAATTGGGCGTCCGCTTTGCTGTCATCGCCGCGCCAACCGTGGTCAAGCGTGGCGATGTGCAGGTTAACGTCCAGCGTATGGCGCAAGTGCCACAGGGCAACCATCAAGGCGAGGGAGTCAGCCCCGCCAGAGACGCCGATGACAACGGTTTCGCCGTTCGAGATGAGTTGATGTCGTTGAATAGCCCGGCGGAGGGTTTCTAAGAAAGGCATTTGTTAAACCTCCGTTTAAGTTTAAGATAGCCGCTGCCCGCTTGGTCTTCGTCCATGTAGGCACATGATAAAATGCGGCACGCGCTTCTGCCGACAGGAGATTTATGTGTTAGGTCCACTCGATTATTTGTTGGGGTTGTTTTCACTCGACATTGGCATCGACCTAGGAACCGCCAACACGCTCGTGAGCGTGCGTGGCAAGGGCATCGTTATCAATGAACCTTCCTTTGTCGCCATTGAGCGAAAGACGAACTTACCGATTGAGGTCGGGGCGCGCGCCAAAGAGATGTGGAACAAAAACCCCAAAGACATACTCATCGTGCGGCCTTTGCGCGATGGGGTGATTAGCGAGTTTGAAGTGACCTACGCCATGCTGCACCACCTCATCAACAAAGCGCATGAGCAAGCGTGGGTGCCTGTGCCGCGTCCGCGTGTGGTGGTTGGCATCCCTAGTGGTGTAACGGAAGTAGAAAAGCGCGCCGTTTATGACGCGACGTTAAGTGCCGGGGCGCGAGAGGTCTTCCTGATTGAAGAGCCGGTTGCCGCGGCGATTGGTGCGGGCCTGCCTGTGCAAGAAACACGCGGCAGTATGATTATCGACATCGGTGGTGGTACGACAGAGGTCGCCATTTTTTCGTTGGGCGGTATTGTTATCAGCCGGTCGATTCGCGTCGCGGGTGACGAGATGGACGAAGACATCGTGCAGTACATGCGGACGAAGCACAACCTGCTCATAGGGGAGCCAACGGCAGAACAGGTCAAAATCGAGATTGGCTCCGCCTATCCGCTGCCGCAAGAACGCACGTGGACGGTTAAGGGCCGCAATCTTGTGACCGGCTTACCGGACAAAGTGCAGGTGAGTTCGATTGAAATGCGCGAAGCCCTTGCCGGATCAGTGGATATTCTGGTCGATACAATCAAGGATGCGCTGGACGAAACCCCACCCGAACTCATCGCAGACTTGATGGAGAGTGGTATTTGCCTGGCAGGGGGTGCTGGCCAGCTTAAAGGTCTAGATCAGCGCTTGCAGGAAGAGGTCAACATCCGGTCATATGTAGCTGATGACGCCATGACCTGCGTAGCCCGCGGTGCAGGGCGCGTTTTGGAAGACTACAATAACTTGCGACGACTGCTCGTTGGCATTGAGCGCGGTAGCACTCAGCACTAGCTTTTGCCCATTCCACCTTGATTGCGGCCAGCTTGTTGTTGTTATAATGCGTCGCCGATTACCTGCGGAGGCTGATTTATGCAGCGAGGCTGGCGTTCAAATCCCATCGTTTTGTTCTTAACAAGTATTTTTGCCTGCATTGCGCTGATTGCTGTCAGTGCGTTAGGGTTGCTGGCCCCCGCCGAAGACATCGCAGCACGTCCTATTCGCTTTATCACAGGAATGGCGAACAACTTAACGCTGTACACAACACAATCGACGGCTGACCTGGCTCAGATTCGTGATTTGCGGGCACGCGTTGCGTTGCTTGAAGAAACGCTGGCTCAATACCAAGCGGAGTTAGTGGAGCTGCGTGAGATTGAAAGCGACTACGAGCGATTGACGGGCCTGTTGGACTACACAACCACTCGCGAAGACCAGGGTTTCGTAATGGCTGATGTGATTGATGTCGATCAGAGCGGGCAGCTTCGCACGATTACAGTCAATCGGGGCCGCCGCGATGGCCTCGCGGTTGGGATGCCTGTCGTGACCCAACAGGGGTTGGTTGGACGTGTGTTGAATGTTGGCGCTGGTGCATCGCGTGTGTTGTTAATCACCGACCCGACGAGCGCTGTGAGCGTGCGAATCCAGCGAAACCGAGTCGAAGGAACGATTCTTGGCCAGCTCAGTGGCAATCTACGGTTGACTTTTGTACCGTTGGATCAGGATATTCAAGAAAGCGACATTATCATCACATCCGGGTTAGGGGGCAACTTCCCGCCAGATATTGTGGTGGGCGTGGTGACGAGTATTCGCCAGTTCGAGTTTGAGTTGTACCAGGAAGCACAGGTTCGCAGCTTTAATGACTTCGACACGCTTGAGTTTGTGTTGGTCGTGACGAGTTTTGAACCGATTGACCTGTCAGTGTTGGAAGAGACAGAAGAAGAGGAAGAAGGCTGATGGGAGCCTACCTCAGCCTGAGCATTCCTATCTTGATTTTGGCAGCGGCGGTACAGTCGAGCTTTGCCCCACAGGTGCGCGTTTTGGGCGGTTCGCCCGATCTCGTGTTTTTGGTGGTGTTAAGCTGGTCAGTGGGCAGTGAATTCCCGGAGTCGTTGACGTGGGCATTCGTAGGTGGCATTGTGCAAGATTTGCTATCGGCAGCACCGCTTGGTGCCTCGGCACTTGGGCTTATTGTGGTGGTGTTTGCGGTTCACTTGCTCAACCGTGGCATGTATCGGATTGGGTTTTTGATACTGGCCATGCTGGTGTTGGCTGGCAGTTTGGTCAAGCAGACGCTGTTCGCGCTTGTGATGACACTTGTTGGCTTCCCCAACGACTACGCAACCTTGTTCTCATATGTTGTGGTACCCACGGCGATATATAACCTCGCTGTTTTTGCGCCCGTCTACCTTATCACTCGTCAAATCCACCGACGCACGCGGCCACAGTCGCGCGTGTTTCGGCTGTAGCTTGCTCGTAATTTCGGAACGCGACCATTGAAACGTATTTCTCCTTTCCAAACGTGGCGGCTCACTGTTTTTCAGGGGGCAGTATTTGCTATCTTTTTGATCTTCGGTTTGCGGATGTATCAGTACCAGGTGATGAACCAGGACTTTTGGACGCTGCTGGCAGACGATAACCGCTTGAACCGCTTGCCCATTGCCGCACCACGCGGAGCAATGTTCGACCGATATGATCGACCGATGGCCATCAACGTGCCCGCCTACAATGTAACCATTGTTCCTGCGGCGCTACCGGCCAACGAGGAAGAAGAGCTAGACATCTACAATCGCATTTCCGCATTGACGGACGTGCCCCCGACGGCGGCCATCCGCATTGCGTCTAGCAGCACCTTGCGCAGCATTGAAGAGCTGGTGGCGGATGGAGAAGGCGTGCAACCGTTTGCGCCAGTCGTTGTCGCACAAGACGTTCCGTTGGAAGTAGCGCAGCAGATTTTGGAAGAGCGCATTTTTATGCCGGGGGTGGACGTCAGCGTTGCGGCTGTGCGCGAATACCCTTCTGGTGCACTAACGTCCCATATTATCGGTTATATGGGGCCGGTGAGCGCGGAAGAGGCTGAGCAGTTGCGTGACCTGGGGTTTGACCCGCGCTTCGAGCGAACGGGCTACGATGGCATGGAGCGCTTTTTGGAAAACTACCTGGAAGGCGAACGCGGTTCGGTGTTACGTGAAGTGGACGTCGCTGGTCGTGAGATTCAGGTGTTAGAGCAGGTTGATCCCATTCCGGGTGAAAACATTCGCCTGACTGTTGATGTTGAATTACAGGCCATTGCCGAGCAAGCGCTTATTGATGAGTTGACCCGGGTCAACACCCAAGCCGAGCGCATTGTCACCCAGCAGGGCGTGGTGATCGCCATAGACCCGCAAACGGGTGAAATCCTCACGCTTGTGAGCGTCCCTGCGTATGATAATACGCGCTTCGCCCGCGCAATTGACGGTGAATACTACTTTGACATTGCAGAAGACCCGCTGCGCCCGCTGGTGAATCAGGCCATTCGTTCGCTCTATCCGCCGGGGTCAGTGTGGAAGTTGCTGTCGGCAGCGGCGGTGTTACAAGAAGAAGTTATTGATCCGCGAACAACGCTACAGGCACCCGGCGTATTGTTCTTGGAAAACCGCTACGCCCCGAACGACCGCGCCCAGGACCAGCGCTTTGTTTGCTGGATTGGTGAACCTGGTCACGGTGCTGTGGATATGATTCAAGGGATTGCCCAAAGCTGCGACATTTACTTCTATATCATCGGTGGCGGCGATAGCGAACTACCAGAGTCTGTTGTGCGTCGTGGTGGGTTGGGGATCGAGGACTTGTTCCGTTATTCCACTGCATTCGGCATTGGGTCGGAGTTGGGTGTTGAGCTTCCGTCTGAACTGGCGGGCCGCATGCCTGACCCAGACTGGAAACGCCGTACCTATGGTGAAAACTGGTCAACGGGTGATACTTACAACGCCTCGTTTGGGCAGGGGTACGTGACAGTGACACCATTGCAATTGTTGATGTCTACGGCAGCGATTGTGAATAACGGTACCCTGCACCAACCGACACTCATTCGCGATTTTCTGGATGCTGAGGGCAACGTTACCCGTCCGTTTGAGCCGATGCCACTGCGCACGCTCAACTTGAATGAACTGGAACCGGGTGAAGAGCCTAAGCTGCTGCTGCTCGAAGACATGATTATGAAAGGTGGCAGCAGTTTAGCCTGCACTTGCGAGGATGAGGTAGACAATCGCTTTTACAACCCTAATCGCTGTGACCCTGAGAACTATCGCAATACAGCCGATATTAATCCTGACCCGTTTTTGACCGAATTGGTCGAATACAGTGTCCACATTTCCATTAATTACCCGTTTAACGGTCGGGTATGCGACCCCAATCGCTTCGATCAGGACTATCAGCCGCCGTTTTTGAACGATGAAAATCTATTGATCACGCGAGAAGGCATGCGTGTCACCGTTACAGGCGGAACGGCGCAGGCAGCGAACCTGTCCTATGTCGATGTTGCAGGCAAAACAGGCACAGCCGAGTATTGTGACGATATTGCCCGTCCGTTGGGGCTTTGCAGGCCGGGTAACTGGCCAGCCCACGCGTGGTTTACGGGCTACGCCCCCTACGAAGACCCAGAGATACTGGTCATCGCATTTGCCTATAACGGCGGTGAGGGGTCTGCGGTGGCCTTGCCCGTGGTGGTCAAAACCATTGAGGGGTACTTCCGACTGCAAAACGAGCGGGAAAACACGAATCAACTTACCGCATCCGTAGGGCAAACGCCATGATGCAGACGTTCATGCACGACCAAACGCCGCGTGTACGGCACGTCTATCCTGCACTGTTGGCAGCAGGTACGGTGTGGCTGGCATTTATGATCCTGGGTAACACCCCAATCATTCGCTCAACGGCGCTGGCCATTGTGATCGTTGCGATTAGCCTGACGCTGCGCCAACTGGGTTCGGCGCTAAGCTACTTGGGTTGCGTGGTGTTTGGCTTCAGCCCGGTTTACTGGTCACAGTCGGGAGGGTCAGCGCCAAGCAATGAGTGGGCACTCGTTGCTTATTTGCTTGTGGCGGTGTTTGCTGTTGCCGTTATTGCTATTGTGGGGCGACGCCTGTTTTATGGATTTGTGGTTGGTAGTGCGGTCTTTGTGGGGTTATACCTGCTATTTGGGCCTACAGAAAAGAGCCTCCGTTTGACAACCATTTTGGCGGCATGGCTGCTATATATGCTTGTTATCGCACTACGGCGGACGAACCCCCGCCCCGGTGAAGCGCCTGCTCGTCAGCTCAGTCAGCGCCACGTCAATGGCGTGTTGGTGGTGATGATATTAGGGGTGCTGAACGATCCACTCTTTACGCTGTTTGCTCCGGCAGTCGTTTTGGGCTTGTGGCTTTCACGGACGAAACTGCCGTGGTGGTATGGTGCTGCACTCGCGTTGACGATTGCCTTTGGCGTGTGGGGCATGACAACACAGTACGTTGACCCGGAGTGGATCTTCCGTTCGACCGACGAAATCCGTGCGGCAGGTCATGCAGCCCCATTCATTAGCTTGACAGGCTGGCGGGACCCGGTGCGCTGGCTGCTTATGACGCAACTGGTTACCTATCAGTTGACGTTGGTAGGCGCTGTTTTGGGTGTGATTGGCATAGCACGGTTGTCGCGTTGGTACCCAACGCTAGGCACAACCTTGATGGTTGCGTATGCGTGCTACGGTGCGTTCGGCATTGTGTACATGGGCCGGGATATCGAGATTTTGCTGCTACCTTTGTTTATGATCCAGACCATTTGCATGACCTATGCGGTGTATGTGCTGATGCAATGGTTACAGCGATTGTTTGCGCAACCGGCACGGGCGGCAGCGGTTCGATGGCTTGTGACGGGTGGGTATGCGATGATGTCTGCCGTGTTGGTATTGCGGGCGTTAGGATGAAATAACCTGGGTTCGTGGCAGTGAGCGCCAATCTGACGTATATTTAATGGAGATTCGGTGCAGGATACTCCCTGAAGGCGGGGTTTGAGCGAAATATACAATGACGATAAACGACAAATCTGGGATCACCATCAAGGGGATCAAAAACGGCATACTGATTGAGTTCAACCCTGATGACGACTGGCAGCCGTTGGTTGACAGTCTCGCTAAGCAGATTGACGCCAAAAAGAGCTTTTTCACGGGGGTTGATGTAACGCTGCACCTGGGTGACCGCTCTGTGACGCGGGATGCGTTAACGAATTTGCAACAGATGCTGGCTGAACGCGGCTTGCCGATATGGTCGGTCATGACGGGCAACGCCATCACCATAGAAGCAGCGCACACGTTAGACCTCAAGACAAACGTGGCCAATACGGTGCCTACGAGTATGGAACCGCATCCAGAAGAAGACGAGGCTCCCAACGAAACGTGTATGACCATTCACCGTACACTGCGGTCTGGCCAGCGGATACAGGGTGAGGGGCACATTATCCTTATTGGGGACGTTAACCCAGGGGCTGAAGTACGGGCAACAGGTAACGTGGTCGTATGGGGCCGCCTGCGGGGGACTGTTCACGCGGGAGCGGATGGACGTGATGATGTTATCGTGTGTGCGCTGGATATGTCTCCGACGCAACTACGCATTGCCGATTACATTGTGACGTCGCCAGAGGACAACAAGCGTTCGCCGCAGCCAGAAATTGCTCTCATAAGAGATGGCCAGATCGTCGTAGAATCTTGGCGCTAAATACAGAAAGGTGATCTATGGCGGCAAAAATCATCACGATTACATCCGGTAAGGGTGGCGTTGGCAAAACAACAACCACCGCGAATGTGGGTGTGGCACTCGCACGCACCAAAAACCGGGTCGTACTCATGGACGCGGATATTGGGCTTCGTAACCTGGACGTGGTCATGGGCTTGGAAAACCGCATCGTCTACGATCTTGTGGATGTTATCGAGGGGCGTTGCAAGCTGCGCCAAGCCATGATTAAGCACAAGCAGTTCCCCAATCTCTATCTAATACCAGCCGCGCAGACGCGTGACAAAAACGCGGTCAGCCCGGCGGATATGGTCAAAATTTGTGAGGAACTGCGTCCGCACCAAGACTTTATTCTCATTGATTCGCCTGCCGGGATCGAACGAGGATTTCGTAATGCGGTTGCACCATCCGATGATGTGTTGATCGTGACCAACCCCGAGGTCTCTGCCGTGCGCGATGCTGATCGCATCATCGGGCTGCTGGAGGCTGAGGACAAAGGGCCGGGCCGCTTGATTATCAATCGCATTCGGGCGGATATGATTCGTAAGGGGGATATGCTGTCACCAGAAGATGTCACAGACATCCTGGCGATTAAGATCATCGGCATTGTTCCTGAAGATGAGCAAGTGGTCACTGCCTCTAACTCAGGCGTACCTGTAACGCTCAACGAAAATTCTCGGGCCGGGGTGGCATTCCGCAACATCGCTCGCCGTTTGACGGGCGAGGATGTACCGTTCGTGGACATCGAAGCGCAAGGCGGATTTCTCCGCCGGTTGTCTCGCCTGTTTGGCGGGTGAAAGGTTGAGGGCACATGGTCAGTTTCATTGGACGGTTATTTGGCCGCTTGGGTGGTGGTTCGCAGGCTGCCGCTGAAACCAGTGGGAAGTTAGCGAAAGATCGATTGCAACTTGTGCTTGTGCAGGATCGTATCGACATGCCTGCCGACAAAATGCAAGCGATGCAGAAGGAGATTATTGACGTAATCTCTAAATACGTGATGGTGGATATCGACAATGTCGATTTCGAGCTTTCCAACCGTGAACGTGACGGGCTTCTTGTTGCTGAGATTCCGTTCAAACCCGTTAAGGTGAGCGATAACCACCACCCTACAGCCGTCACTGACGATGTAGCGGAGGATACGCCAACCGAAGCGGAAGAAACGGACGCTTCAATTGCTGAAGACGTGAATGATTTAGGCGACGAGGAGTCGGCAATGGCTGAAGCGTCAGTTGACGATGCCGACAACGCAGACGCTGATGCGACTGATGGCGAGGCAGTGGAAGCTGAGACTGATGATGAATTAGATTCGGATGACGCAACCAAGCCCGTTCATCCCGGTGCTGATGACGCTGAATCCGAACCGGAAGAAGACAAAGACAAACCCTGAAAACACCCATAGCATTCCCGCCTGACCTGTGGATAGAATGACGCATTGCTCAGTTCGACTGATTCACGGGATTTTGTGAATGACTTCTGGCGAAAGCATATGGCAGCGCTTCGATTTTGTGTTATTTGGCACAACGATCGTGCTGATCGTCTTCGGCATCCTTATGATTCGTAGCGCAACCCTAGATGCCGTTGACCCAACCCTCATTAGCCGTGTACCTGACCAAATCCGCTATGCCCTGATTGGGCTTGTTGTTATTTTTGTGCTCACTGCCATTGACTATCGATTGCTCGGTGGCTTGCACATGTGGCTTTATCTGCTCATGGTTGGGCTATTGGCGCTTGTCCCGCCGTTTGGTGTTGTTGGCGACGCAGGTGCGCGCCGCTGGCTAAACCTCGGCATCCTCATTCAGCCTTCAGAACTCGGCAAAATCATTATTATCATCACACTTGGGCATCATTTGGCCAACAACTATCAAAAGCTGGGTAGTTTGTGGGCGTTGCTCCAATCCGTGCTACATATTCTGCCACCTGTATTGCTGATTTTTATTCAACCTGACCTGGGCACGACCATTGTGTTTTTGGTCTTGTGGGCTGTTATGGTGTGGGGTGCTGGCTTGCGCATCCGGCATATTCTGCTGGGTGTTGCATTAGGCATTGTTGCTGCGCCGGTTTTGTGGACGCAAATGGAGCCATACCAGCGAGCGCGAATTACGACGTTTGTGCGCTGTTCGGTGCAAACGTGCGCTGCCGACGATGAGGATTACTACAACATCCGGCAGGCACTCATTAGTATCGGTAACGGTGGACTAACGGGGCGCGGTTACGCCAACGGAACACAGGGGCAGCTTCGCTTTTTGCGTGTGCGTCACACCGACTTCATCTTTAGCCAAATTGCCGAGGAGTTTGGCTTCATTGGGGGCATGGCGGTGATGGGCGGTATTGGCATCGTGATTATGCGGATTTTGCGCGGGGCGCGGATGGCGGTTGACCCGCTAGGCAGCATGATTTGCTATGGGGTGGCGGGTATGATCTTCTTCCAAACAGTGGTTTCGATTGGCATGAATTTGAACCTGTTACCTGTAACGGGGTTAACCTTACCGTTTATCAGTTCCGGTGGCACGGCGCTCCTATCGACTATGGCGGGCGTCGGATTAGCGGAGAGTGTGATTGTACGGAGACGACGGCTTGAGTAGGCTGTGGCCCTTTGTGAACCCTGGCCTGTGCGTTAGAATGCAACTACGTGTTACCGATCAAACTCGCGGAGATCAACCATGACAGAAAGCCAGAACGTTCGGGTGCGGTTCGCACCCAGCCCAACCGGGCCGATGCACATAGGCGGTTTACGAACGGCCATTTTCAATTGGCTGTTTGCGCGTCATCACAAGGGGGCATTCATCCTCCGCATTGAGGACACCGACCAGAGCCGTTACAAGCCAGAAGCAGAAGATCTGATCTACCGTGCGCTGGATTGGGTTGGCATGGACGTGGACGAGAGTCCCCGTGATGGGGGAGATTACGGACCCTATCGTCAGTCCGAGCGATTGGAACGCTACCAGCAGTGGGCGACATGGCTCGTTGAGAATGACAAAGCCTACTATGACTACACCACATCGGAAGAACTGGAACAGATTAACGAAGCGAAGAAAAAGCGCGGTGAACCGCCGGGTTATGATCGCCGCCACCGTGACATCACCACTGAAGAGCGCGCCAAGTTAAAGGCTGAAGGTCGCCCAGAGGTGATTCGCTTCAAGATGCCGCTAACAGGTAACACCGAAGTAGAGGACATGCTACGCGGTAAGATTGATTTTGACAACAGCACCCTTGGTGACACCGTCTTGCTGAAGTCTGACGGCTTCCCGACGTATCACCTGGCAAATGTTGTGGATGACCACTTCATGGAAATTTCACACATCCTTCGCGCTAATGAGTGGATCGCATCGGCACCCTTGCATAAGCAGGTGTATGCGGCTTTCGGCTGGCAGATGCCGCAGATCATGCACCTGCCCGTGCTTCTGAACCCGAACGGCAAGGGTAAGATGAGCAAGCGCGAACTGCAGGATGATAAGGGGAATGTTATCCCCGTCCTCGTACATCGCTACGAAGAACTCGGCTACCTGCCCAATGCTATGATGAACTTTCTCACCAACATCGGCTGGACGTTTGGCGAAGATCAAGAAGTTTTTAGCGTTGAGGAAGCTATTGAGCGCTTCGACGGAACGCGTGTCAACCCGGCCAACAGCGCATTCCCTATTGATAAGCTGCGCTGGTTTAATGGCATTTACATGCGTGAGAAGACATCGGTAGAGGAGTTGATTGAGCAGTTCAAACCACTGCTTGAAAAAGAGGGGTTACCCGTAGACGATGAAAAGCTGCGTATTATTGTTCCGGCAATTCAGACGCGCATAGAAACGCTGAACGAGTTCTTGGACATTGCTGGGTTTGTTTTCCGGGAAGATTTCGAGCCTGCCGCGGCAGAAGAGCATATCCAGAAAAAGATGGATGCTGAAAGTACACGCCGCGCCTTGCAACTTGCATATGATGCGCTCCAAGACATGGAATTCAACGCAGAGGCTATGGAAGAGCCGATGCGTCAGCTTGCCAAGGACAATGGCTTGAAAGTTGGACAGTTGTTTGGGACGTTGCGTGTCGCAACAAGTGCGCAGAAGATTGCTCCGCCCCTATTCGATACCTTTGTTGCGCTGGGCAAGGATGAGACGCTGAGGCGGATTGAACAGTCGATTGCGATTATGGGCGCAGAACTCCCAGAAAATGCAGAAAATCAGCCTTGAACTAGCGTCTCGCAGTTCCTATAATTTGGCGTGTAGTGGGAGATAGTTTAATCGGCAGAACAGCGGATTCTGGTTCCGTTAGTCTAGGTTCGAGTCCTGGTCTCCCAGCA
>CAWUJQ010000001.1:0-80822 GCA_963922445.1 uncultured bacterium | reverse complement strand
GGAAACGCCGCCCTCGTTGGTGAAAGCGCCGTCACCGTCCAGGCTCTCCTGGCCCGCATCGCGCACCACGTCGCCCAGGCTTTTGCGCTTATCCGGCTGGCCAGACGCATACACATAACCGCCCTCAAAGACGAGTGACTCCGGCGGCGCGTCTAATTGTTCGGCGGCTTCTTGTTGCAGCTTATAGCGCAGCTTGTCGCTGGCTTCCATCAAAGCCGTGCCTACCATATACGTCTCGCGGCTAGATGAAGTACGGTGGTCATAGGGGGATTTGGTGGTGTCTGTGCCTGCGTTGATGATTGTGGTCGGGTCTACGCCGAGCGCTTCAGCGGCCATTTGTGCCATCACAGTCCGTGCGCCCTGCCCGACTTCTGCAGAGGCCTGGTGCATGATAATTTGATTGTCTGCCGTGACTTCGACCCGCGCTTCGGATGTGGTCGGCGTAGAGGTACCCTTAAGAATCACAACAGCGGCGCGCCCGCGTTTGATGTGCGGTTCGGGGTGTGGCTCTAGGGGTTGATCCCAGTTTAGACCCTCACGGGCACGTTTTAAACAAGCGTCGTACTTGCAGTCGTGCATCTCTTCGCCTGTTGCGTAGTGGTCGCCGTCCTTGATGATGTTCTTCAGTC
Organism: uncultured bacterium; assembly: GCA_963922445.1. Classification (GTDB taxonomy): domain Bacteria; phylum Chloroflexota; class Anaerolineae; order Aggregatilineales; family Phototrophicaceae; genus DAOTTY01. The sequence goes on along the minus strand of CAWUJQ010000001.1, from coordinate 80,193 downwards.
GGAACTCGACCGGGTCTAGGTTTAGCTCACTGGCGATTTCGTCCATCATGCTCTCGTAGGCCCAGGCCACCTGTGTCACCGCATAGCCGCGATAAGCACCGTTTGGAGGCGTGTTGGTATACATAGAGTACGAGTCTACGTGGCAGTTAGGGATGTTGTACGGCCCAATGGAGCCAAACCCGCCCTTTTGCGCCACACCGGGGCCGCTGTCGGCATATGCGCCCGTGTTGTAGTGAATGGTGACCTGCTTGCCCAGGATAGTGCCGTCGTTTTTCATACCCATTTTGATGTGAACATGCGCCGGGTGCCGGTTGATGGTCATCCACATCTCTTCAAAGCGAAACACGACTTTGACCGGGCGTCCGGTTAGCCACGCCGCAGCGACCGCCGCCGCCTCTGTGCGGATGCCCATTTTGATGCCGAAGCTGCCGCCCATCGCGGGCACGCGCACATGGACGTTCTCTTTGGGCAGGTTCCACATGCGGGAGAAATCTTTTTGTAGGTCGAATGCGCTCTGGTTGCCCGTTTCGATGTGTAGGTGGCCCTCTTCAAAATAGGCCACTGTTGCCAGCGGTTCCATCGGGATATGAGCAGCAGATGGCGTGGTGTAGGTGCGTTCCATCACAAGGTCGGACTGCGCCCAGGCTTCGTCCATGTTGCCTTTGCGCAAGCGGAAGTGATGGCAGCAGTTCGTGCCGAACTTGGGCCGTATCTTGTAGTATTGCTTGCCGACTTTTTCTTCGCTGAGGTCGTGGATGCGTGGCGCATCGTTGGCCATGGCCTCAACCGCATCAAACACAGCGGGCAGTTCCTCGTAGTCCACATCCACCAGTAGGGCGGCTTCCTCGGCCTGTTCGAGCGTTTCGGCCACCACAATCGCCACAATGTCACCGATGTAGCGTACTTTCTCGTCGGCGCAAATGAGTTGATCCTTCAGTACGGCACCAAACACCGGCGTCATTTCATCCTGGTTTTTGAAGTCCGCCGCTGTGATGATCTTAACGACGCCTTCTACGTCTTCTGCCCAGTCTGTATCAATCTCAACAATCTTTGCATGGGCATAGGGGCTGCGAACCACCTTCGCGTGGAGCATCCCCGGTTTTTCAATGTTGATTGCATAGTCAATGGTGCCCGTTACACGCTGGCGACCATCAACCATAGGTAGTGCTTTGCCAATCGTCTTCATGCTACCCCTCCCAATTGGGTGAGTGCCCGCGTCACAAAAACGCGAATCATTTGTTGTCGGTACCAACTGGTGCCGCGAATATCCGACAGGGGATCAATGCTGTCGGCATAGCCGTCGGCCACCTGCTTGATGAGCGCTTTATCAAGTGTTTTGCCTTTGGCGTGGGTCATCACGTCATTGACGAACTGGGGCGTGTTGGAGACTGCGCCCACCACAATATCCAGGCTCTGGCAGACGCCATCCTGCACGTCCAAAACAGCGGCCACGCCCACACACGGGCGGTCTTCACTGGAGCGCGACTTATATTTCAGGTAAGCGCCTTTGGCACTCGCCGGGCGCTCTGGGACAATCACTTCGGTGAGCATTTCATCGGCGCGGATCGTGGTTTCGTAGTGCCCCACGATAAATTCGCGGACGGGCACTTCACGCTGGCCGCTCGCACTTTGCAAAACAACCCGCGCATTCAGCGCTGCCAGGGTCGCTGGCGGGTCAGAGGCGTAGTCCGCGTCGCACAAGCAGCCGCCTACTGTTGCCTGGTTGCGAATGCGAACATTGGCCACCTCGCCGAACGTGGCGGCCAGTTCGGGGTATTTCTCTTTGATGGTCATGTCCATCTCTGCGGCGCGCAGGCTGACCATCGCGCCGATGTGAAGGCCAATACCATCTTCGTAGCGAATGCTGTTCAGCCCTTCGATTTTGCTAAGGCTGATTAAGGCAGTTGGCACCAGAAGCCCTTGCTTAGTCACCAGCGATAACCACGTGCCCCCTGCAATAAACTTGGCCTCGTCACCATGCTCAGCACAAGCAGCCAGCGCATGTTGAATCGTGGTGGGTTCTATCCATTCAAAGTTTTGCATAAAATTTGTTCCATGAAGTCTATGGCTTGATTAACACTTTGATTGCGCCACCCTTGCGATTGTTGAAGGTATCGAGGGCGGTGGCAAAATCCTGCAATGGGAACGAGTGGGTGATGAGCGATTCCACTTCAATGCGCCCGTCCATGATGAGGGGCACGACTTCTTCTTGCTCATTCTGGTTGGCGCGTGCGCCCCGGAAGTTGATCTCGTCCAGCACAATCTTTTTCACGTTCAGCGGCACCGGCTCAATAGGAATCCCAATGATGGATATGGTACCGCCTTTTGCCGTGAGCGCGACCGCATTTTGAATAGATGTGGGGGTACCTGCGCACTCAATGACGCAAGGTACATTACCGCCCGTCAGGGCGCGCACAGCCTTGACGCTGTCTTCTTTGCGGTAGTCCACCACATGATCGGCACCAATCTGTAGGGCTGTTTCCAGGCGTTGGCCGCTGCCCACAACGATGACCTTGCCCGCACCGACCACCTTGGCGCATTGTAGGGCAAACACACCCATCGAACCTGATCCCAACACCACCACGGTGTCCCCAGGATTGATGTTTGCGCGTTTGATCGTATGCATGGCGATGCTCACGGGGTCAATCGCGGCTGCAATTTGCAAAGGTAGCGCTTTGGGCACTTTGATCACACTCAGCACGGAATGGACGACATAGTTGGCGTAACATCCCGACGAGATGTGGCCGTAGTGCTCATGGAAGCGCTCCGGCTTGCCGTAGTTGACGCATTGATTATAGCGTCCACGGCGGCAGTTCATGCAGTAGCCGCAGCCTTTGGTTGAGGTGCCTGCAACGTGATCGCCGATCTCCCAGCCGAAATTCTCCAGGCCATCGCCTAGCGCAACCACGGTACCGGCCCACTCATGCCCCATGATGTGCGGAAATTCCCTGGGCCAAAAATTAGGGAACTCACCTTTGATGATGTGCGGGTCTGTACCGCAGATCATGGCGGTGTCCACCCGGCACAATAGTTCCATGTGCCCCGGTTTCGGCACGGGCACCTCATCAACCGAGAACTCATTCGGCCCGTGAAGCACCAGTGCGTCCATGTTTGTATCCACTGTGGTCATGGCTTCTGCTCTGTGCCTAGTCGATTTCCGTCAGCGCGACCGCACGCATGGGCGACCCCGTACCGTTTTTGAACTTGAGTGGCAAACCGATGAACGTAAACTCGTGCTTCGGAATCAAGTCAATGTTGGCGATGTTTTCCATGTTCAAAATTTCGCGCTCACGGCAGACGATATGCGCTGGTTGCACTTTGATCCGCGCAACTTCCATGTGCGCGTCGATGCTAGGCGCATCTGCACCGATGGAGATGACGCCATTATCGGCCAAGTACTCGCTTGCCTCACGATCAAGGCCGGGGTAGCCACTGATATATTCAAACGGTTGGCTCCACTTGTGATACCAGCCCGTGTACATCAAGGCGACTGAGTTGGGGCGCAGTGTGACGCCTGTTTTCTCGATGGCCGCTTCTATGTCCGGGCGGGTAATGTACTTGTCTGGCCCAAGATGTGAAAAGTCAAACCACACGCCAGGGGCCATGTTCCATTCGAGGGGAATTTGGTGGATGGCGCGGGCGTCGGGTTCGTCTACAATGTGATTGATGGCATCAACGTGCGTATTGGAGTGGTCGCACATGGTAAAGCCCACTACACGATAGCTGTAGGGCGGTTTGGTGAGGCCAAACTTTTGCGTCTCTTCGTGGGTGAGGTGATCCCAAATGATGGTGCGCTGGTGGCCCGCGAAGGTGGGGTCATCCATTGTGATGGTGTGGCTAAGATCGGTAACAGTGCAATCTTTGCCTAAAATGTGTACGGTCGTCTGCTTGCGCATTGGGGGACAAATGGCTTTTTCCATGAAATTTCTCCAGCAAAAGGTAAATAATTCGTTCAATCAGGCGTCGCAACAACTAACTTCGTTGGAACATGCCACGTATAGAGCGTGTGATTGACGCAAATACACTGCTGATAACGACCCAAACCAGATTGGGTTGTTCTTTTGCGGGCTGCACCTCTTGCGCAGCCTCACCCTCGGCTGGCTTCTCAAGTTCGCCTCGCAGATTGTTGACGAAGATTTCGGTCAGGCTTTTGGCGGTGTCCACAATGATGGTTTGACCAAACTGACCCATACGGCCCCGGATGGCGACATCAACTTTGTATTTTACTTCAGTTTCCTGCTCACTGAGGGCGATTAGCTCTGACGTGAAGGCACCCTTGACCATGCTCGCCGTGCGCTTGTCTTTCGCTTTAAAGGTGGCTTCGAGGTTGCTAGGGGGAACCTGCTTGGTGATTTCAGCAGTGCCGCTGAAGGACGCAGAAATGGGACCAACCCGAGCGACTAGGGTGCCATCATAGGTGTTATCCCCAGTTTGCTCAATGTGTTCAACCCCAGGCACACACGTTGCCAACTGCTCAATATCGAGCAAGTAGTCCCATACCTCTTGGATTGGGGCGTTTATGGTAAAGCTATCTTCTATTATCACGACGAAAATCACCCTAAACAGAATATAGTTTGCTTGCAGCTTAGCAGGCTTATTAGCGTTACAGACAGTAGCCTTGGCGCGGGCTTTCCCCAATAGTCAGTGTAGCCTAGTAGTATCGAACTAATTCTACCTGCCCATAGAGGTTATTTCCTTTTGATGTATTTTTATTACGCTTGCGTGCAGGATCATAGCCTTCTTGCATTCAAATTGGCTTGATTCAGGCTGATGCACAAAAAACCAAGAGATTTTAACTACACTTTTGAGGAGCGACTCGGATGGCAACCGTTCTTATCGTCGGCACATTTGACACCAAAGGGGCCGAATACCAATTCTGCAAAGAAATTATTGAAGCACGCGGCCACAACACCATCACCATCAATGCGGGCATTCTAGGTGAATCCTACTTTGAACCCACCGTATCCGCGGAGGAAGTGGCCCAGGCAGCCGGTACCACCCTCCAGGCATTGCGCGATGCCAACGACCGGGGCAACGGTGTTGTGACCATGTCCAAGGGCGCAACGCAAATCGCCCTGAAGCTGCTGGAAGAGGGCAAGTTCGACGGCATCTTTTCTATGGGCGGTACGGGCGGTAGTTCGCTGGCTGCTGCGGTGATGGCCGCGTTACCGGTTGGTGTGCCCAAGGTGTTGATTTCCACGGCTGCGTCGGGCAATGTAGAACCCTACGTCGGTGTAAAGGACGTAACGCTGATGTACTCGATCGTGGACGTGGCCGGGTTGAACAGCATTTCCCGTCAAATTTTTACCAACGGTGCGGCAGCTATTTGCGGAATGGTGGAGCAGGCCAAGCCGCCTGCTGGTGCTGATTCCAAGCCCCTCGTCTCGGCAACGATGTACGGTGTAACAACCCCGTGCGTAACGCGCTTCCGCGAAAAGCTGGAAGAAAACGGCTACGAAGTGCTGGTTTTCCACGCCACGGGCAGCGGTGGCAATTCCATGGAAGCACTGATTGCAGGCGGCTTCATCAAGGGCGTGGCGGACATCACCACCCACGAACACATGGACCCCATCGTACAGGGCATTCATGGCAGCACCACACGTATGACTGCTGCTGCTGAAGCGGGCATCCCGCAGGTGGTCTCCTTCGGTGGGCTAGATATGGGCACCTACGGCCCGCTTGAAACCGTGCCCGCTGATTATAAAGATCGCAACCTGCACGTCCACAACGCCTCCATCACCATCATGGAATCGACGACGGAAGAGCGCGTCCAGGTGGCAAACACGATGGTCGAGCGCCTCAACATGGCCACCGGCCCGACGGTCGTTTTCCTGCCACTGAAGGGGATTAGCGTGATGGACAACGTGGATATGCCGTTCCACTCGCCCGAAGCCAACCAAGCCATGTTCGATGTGATTCGCCAGGGCGTTAACAATAGCAATGTTGAACTGGTGGAACTGGACATGCACATCAACGATCCTGAGTTCGCCGATGCCATGAGCAATCGTCTGGTCGAGTTGCTGCAGGACTAAGTGTTTCTTTGGCTGCTATTCGACATTAGCGATTACCCGGTGGATGGCTCTTTGTGGCCATCCATCTGCGTCTTACTTTCGCAGAAAGGTTGCCAACGTGCCCGCGCTCATCATGCCCTATAACGGCAATGAACCCCAAATTGCAGACAGTGCCTATATTGCGCCAACAGCCGTCATCGTTGGTGATGTGGTGATTGGCCCAGAGTCTAGCGTGTGGTTTGGAGTCGTCATCCGTGGTGATACGGGGGCAATCCGCATTGGAGCTGGCACCAGCGTGCAGGACAATTCCGTTATTCATGTTAATTCAGATGCAGACACACTGATTGGTGACGAGGTAACGATAGGGCACGGAGCTATTCTCGAAGGGTGTGACGTGAAGAACGGCGCGCTGATTGGCATGGGAGCGATTGTGCTTTCCGGGGCCACAGTCCATGAGAACGCGTTGGTAGCAGCCGGTGCTGTAGTGCGTGAAGGTGCTGCTGTTGAGGCTGACACACTGGTAGCGGGCGTCCCAGCCAAGCCGCGCGGACTGGTGAGTGAGGCCGCACGAGCCGTTGCAGATGCGATTCCCGCTGAGTATCGTCACCTGGGTGCAATCTATCGTCAACAAAGCAGCACTTGATTGCAGCGTTAGTGCTGGGCTGTGGGCATCGCCAGTACAAGCTGAGCATGACCCCTCTTCTTCGCGGCAGATATGGTGCAACTCGCCAATATCATCAAATAGCTAAGTGAGCCAAGCAACTCATGAGCGAAGGTTTTATTCTCTGGTCAGTTGCCATTCTGGCTGTAGTGCTCGTTGGCATTTCCAAATCAGGCTTTGCAGGCGGCAGTGGAATCATTGCCACACCACTGCTATCGCTGGTGATGCCCGTGACGGCGAGTGCTGCCTTGCTGTTGCCGATCTTGCTGTTTGTGGATATGTTCAACGTCAGGCACTACCGCCACAGCCTCGACCGCCCCAATTTACAGATATTGTTACCTGCGGCCATTGCAGGGATCGTTTTAGGGGCGCTGTTTTTCAATCAATTTGCGCAAAATGAAGCTGTACTTAAACGCGGCGTGGCCCTACTGGGCTTCGCTTTTTTGGCTTACGAGTTGGCAATGGCAGTATTCAGCAACTCAATCCAGACCTATCAGTTCCCAAAACCTGTGGGAACCGTTTTAGGTGTCCTGAGCGGCTTTACGTCTACCCTGGTACATGCCGGTGGGCCACCTGTCTTTATATATTTGTTGCCGCAAAACCTGGCGCAGCAAGTTTATGTGGGAACGATCGCGTATTTGTTTTTTGCCGTCAATCTCCTCAAGCTGATTCCATATGCTTTGTTGGGACTACTTCAGATACGCAATTTGCAAATGACGCTGCTGCTGTTGCCCGCAACTTTTGTCGGCATTCGTTTGGGCCACTACCTCAATGGACGTGTGCCCCCAGTTATTTTCCGACGTATTATTTTTGCTATATTGTTTTTCTCAAGTATCCAACTGTGGCTCAATCAGTCCCTCTTCAGCCTGTTTTTCTAAAGGTTCGGTCACCCGATATAATGTGCCTTGGGTAGATGAAGTCGCAGCAACGATGGGCGTGGTAACCCGTCCGAACATCCACCTACTTTAAGGAAATTACGTAAGATGACTGATGTAGATATGCTTTACAGTGATATTGAGATTCAAAATTTATTAACGCAGTTGGATCGCCCCGCGGACGAGCAGACCACTGTTTCGGTGCAGGAACTGGCAAAACTACAGCTTTACCGGGTGTTGGCAAACAACGCACCGCTTTCCATTTTGTGGAAGAATGCCAATCTTGAGTATGTTTGGGTCAACCAACAGTTTGTGGAAGACAGCGGTTTTAACACCCCCGAAGAAATAATTGGCAAAACCGACTATGACATGCCGTGGACTCGCGAACAGGTGACGAACTACCGCGTTGATGACCAGGCGGTAATCGACAGCGGCCAGCCCCGGCTCAACATCATCGAAACGATTACCCGCTCCGACGGCAGCACAGCGTGGCTGAGTACAAACAAGATTCCCATCTTTGATCGCGATGGGCGTTCTTTAGGCATTATTGGCACGTATGAGGACATCACTCAACGGACACAGGCTGAGATTATGCTGCGCCGTTACCATCAGATGGTGGAGATGCTGTTTAATAACATCCCGGCAGCGATCTTCTGGAAAGACCGAAATTCGCATTATTTGGGCTGTAATGTTAATTTTGCACGTAACGCTGGCTTAGATGCGCCAGATGCTATTGTGGGCAAAACGGATTACGATTTGCCGTGGACAACAGAGCAGGCAAGATTGTATATCGAAGATGATGCGAACATTATGGAAACGGGGGTGCCTAAGCTCGACTTCATTGAGCAGCAACGTTCGGCATCGGGTGAAACCCAGTGGTTGCAGGTAAGTAAGGTGCCCCTGTACAATGATTATCAGCAGATCATTGGCATACTAGGTACCTACCAAAACATTACTGAACAGATCGAAGCGTCGGAGGCGCTTCGGCGCGAGCGAATCGCCGCTCTCGAAGAACGCCAACGCCTCGCCCGCGATTTGCATGATGCTGTGAGCCAAACCCTGTGGACGGCAAGTATTATCATTGATACGTTGCCGAAAATGTGGCTCCAAGATCAGGATGAAGGCCACAAAAACCTGGATCGTTTAAGCCGATTGGTACATGGTGCCCTGGCAGAAATGCGCATGTTGTTGCTAGAACTGCGCCCTGCTGCGCTCGTAGAAACTGGATTGGGGGAGTTGTTCCGCCAACTGGCGACAGCCACCATGAGCAGCAAACCGCTCGACATCATTGTGCAAATTGAGCGCCAGGTGCAACTGCCGCCCGACGTAAAGATCAATGTATATCGGATTACTCAGGAAGCGCTGAATAACGTCATTCGCCATGCTCGCGCCACAGAAGTCACTATCAAGCTCACTGGCGATGCCAATCAGATGGTTTTAGAGATACAAGACGACGGACGGGGGTTTGATACAACCGAATTAGTTGCTAGCCGACATATGGGGCTTAAAATCATGCAGGAGCGAGCTGAACAAATTCATGCACATTATGAGTTGGAGAGCCACCCTGGCACGGGGACGCGAATTCGGCTCACCTACCCCTTAGGCAAGCCTCAGCAATCAATGTAGTATACTGACCGTGACGGCATAAAATATAACAGGCGGAAAATTATGGAAAATAAAATCACCATTTTAATCGTTGATGACCACTATATGCTGCGAGAGGGGTTGGCCTCTGTATTGAGCGCGACCCCTGAATTCGAACTGTTGGGTTGTGCCGCAAATGGCGAAGAAGCGGTTCAAATGTGTTGGGAATTGGAACCGAACGTGGTTTTAATGGATTTACTGATGCCTGAAACGGACGGCATCATGGCCATCCGCAAAATCCATGAGGCGCAACCTGCTGTCCACATCATTGCCCTCACAAGCTTTGCAGAACCCAAACTCGTCCATTCTGCGATGGCGGCTGGGGCAACCGGCTACCTGATGAAAAATATATCTGCCGATTCGCTGACCGAGTCCATCCGAATTGCGAATAAGGGTATCGCGACATTTTCGCCCGAGATTGCCCCCGTTTTGCTCCAAAACTCGTCTGAGGATGTGATGAGTGATTTGACATCACGTGAGCAGGATGTACTCGGGCTAATGCTTGAGGGCTTTTCCAATGCAGAGATTGCTTTTCGCTTAAGCATCAGCAAAAACACCGTCAAGAACCACGTCAGCAACATTCTATATAAGCTCAAAGTGCGCAGTCGGACTGAAGCGGTGCGCTTGGCCCTGCAACACCGCTATAATCTTTGACCTTTTGCAGACGCGTCGTGTAAAACCTGCCTGAGGACGCAATTGACCGCGACCGTAGGTAGCACGCTGCATTAACGTGCGTTTTCTTGGCAGGTATTCCCCTTGGCGTGCCACCCAACCAGGGTGGCTTGCTTGGTCTTCCCCCTGACTTACCAATAAATTGACAACATAACCTGTCACTAACACGAATGACATAATTTCGTTGCGATATTCACATTTAGCGTAACTTTGGGTTTGTCGTGGTTTTTAACTATGTGAGTTCCGTCACAAACAGCAATTGCTGCGTGACACAGTTAGCTCATTATATGCGAGGAAGATAGCACAGTGGAAAACGTTGGTCACCGTGATGTCTGCTACCACACGTCAATCACAGGCCGCGTTTGCACGCTCCACCGGCTACCTTCTTACACCCATTATAGCAGGGAGGTTGTAAGACAATGCGAGTTTTAATCTTGGGCGGTGATGGCTACTGTGGTTGGGCACAGGCCATGTATCTGTCACAGCGCGGCTTTGACGTCGCTATTTTCGATAACATGGCGCGGCGTCAATTCGACATGAGCGAAGGCTTTGACAGCCTGTTGCCCATTCCATCACTGCACCAGCGAATTGCGCTGTGGGAACAGGTGACGGGTAAGACGATGCAATTGTACGTTGGTGACGTATTGGACTACAGCGCCGTATCGCAGGCGTTTACGGAGTTTGCACCGGATGCAGTCGTACATTTTGCAGAGCAGCGCGCTGCGCCATTTAGCATGATCGACCGCGAACACGCCGTCTACACGCAGACGAACAACGTGATTGGTACGTTGAACATTCTGTATGCCATTAAAGAGTTCGCGCCGGAGTGTCATCTCGTCAAACTGGGAACGATGGGGGAATACGGCACGCCGAACATCGACATCGAAGAAGGCTTTATCGAGATTGAACACAATGGCCGCAAAGACACGCTTCCGTTCCCCAAGCAACCGGGCAGCTTCTACCATCTGAGCAAAGTCCATGACTCCCATAACATTATGTTTGCCTGCAAAATCTGGGGCATTCGCGCAACAGACCTGAACCAGGGCATTGTTTATGATGTGGAAACGGACGAAACAAAGTTGCATCCGCGGCTTGCCACGCGCTATGACTATGACCAGATTTACGGCACAGCCCTCAATCGCTTTTGTGTGCAGGCCGCCGTTGGATTTCCGCTCACGGTGTATGGGAGCGGTGGCCAAACCCGTGGTTACATCAACATCAAAGACACCGTCCGCTGCATCGAGTTGGCGATTCTGAATCCTGCCGATGGGGGTGAGTTCCGCGTATTCAACCAACTCACGGAGTGGTTTTCCGTCAATGACTTGGCTGAGCGTGTCCAGCGCATTGGTGCGGATATGGGGTTGACTGTGGATTTAAACCCAATGGAAAACCCGCGCGTGGAGGTTGATCAACACTACTACAATGCCAAACACACGAAGCTGCTTGATCTTGGTTTAGAGCCGCACCTGCTGGACGATGAGGTTATTGAGCGCCTGATCCGAATTGCACAGGCACACCGCGAGCGCGTGATGTCGGCGCAAATTGAGCCGACAGTGAGTTGGCGTCAGCCGGTTAACGCACTGTCGAAGCGCCAGGCACAGTTGGTTTAGCGAAACAAACCTGCCCCTGCACATTGCGGGTAGGGGCACTGCGATGAGCGAGGCAAGCAACATGAAGATAGCAATTTTCACAGAGACGTTTCTGCCAAAGATTGACGGTCAGGTCACGATTACGTGCTTGCTTCTCGATCATCTGCGGCGGGTTGGTGCTGATGTTATTGTCTTCGCGGCAGGTGACCGCGTGCCGGAGTATGCAGGTTACCCGGTGGTGAGTATGCCAGGAGTTTCAATGCCGTTTTACCCGGAGGTGAAGCTTGCGCTGCCCGGGCGCGAGATTTACCCGCAGTTGCATGATTTTGACCCAGATTTGATTCACATTTTGGGGCCGGTGTCTTCTGGCGTCCGGGCAATTGGCTTTGCGAGACGTCTCAAAACGCCCATTGTCATGTCATTTCACACCCACTTGATGGAAATGGCGCGGTTTTACGACTTTGGTATGTTTGAAGGCATTTTGTGGCATTTTCACAGGCTCGTCTATCAACGGGCAGATTTGGTGCTGGCGACATCGAAGCACACCACGGAAGAGCTAAAGGCGCATGGTTTTGGTGAAGTGCGCACATGGCGGCGGGGTGTTGACGTGGAGCGGTTTTCGCCAGCCTATACCAGCCGTGAGATGCGTGTGCGCTTGTCGAGCGGGCAACCCGAAAAGACACTGCTGCTTTCCGCAGGGCGGTTGGCACCGGAAAAGCAAGTTGAGCAAATCCGGCACATATTAGATGCGGTGCCCGATGTGCATCTGGCTGTCATTGGCGATGGGCCTCACCGGGCCAAGCTCGAAAAATGGTACGCAGGTTACCCCGTTACATTTATGGGTTATCTCACGGGGGACGAACTCAGCACGGCTTACGCGAGTGCCGATCTATTTGTGTTTCCGTCATCATCTATTGAAACGTTCGGGTTGGTGGCGGCGGAGTCCATGGCGTCTGGGGTACCAGTGGTTGCGAGTCGTGTTGGCGGTATGCCAGAGATTATTGCGCATGGCGTCAATGGCTATCTGTTTGAGGAAAATGATACCGAGCAGATGACGCACCTGGTTCGTGATCTCGTTGAACAACCCGACAAGCGGCGTGATTTCGGTGCGAAAGCGCGCGAAATGCTCATTCCGCTAGGATGGACGCATATTATGGACGAATTGTTTGATTGGTACGACGAACTGATTCGAGATGGCCAGCGGATTGAACCCGTGGAAGCCCAACGTGTGACTTAACCTAGGTCGTAAGGCGCTTGTTTGCCGAGTGTTGCGCGTCTGCGATTGACAGGTTCAGCCTTCTCCCAAATAATTGCCGCGCTTCCAGCCACAGCGAGGATAGGTTTCATGACCAGCGGCATTCGCTCCGACGCACCAACGACACAAACACAAAAGGCGACTGTAATTCCATATCGCCGTATTCTATCGACGGTATTGCTCGCGGGTGCGGTTGCTGTGCTGCTGTGGGGCTATATCACTGGTACCCGCCTGGCCCCGCAGACGGTTGAATACACGTACAGAGATAGCGCCTACTTCAATGTGTCGGTAGATCGGCGTTATGTTTGGCAGTCCGGTGATTGTGTGATACTGCGCTGGGAGTCTGGCGGATTGCAGACCATCTGGCTTGACAACGACCCGACGGTTGGTGTGGCAGAGCGGGAGTGGTGTGTGAATGGGCGCTTCTCAGTCCCCTACTGGGAAATTACCTACACTGATGGCGAAACGCGGCGCTACATCCCGTTTGCGCTTCACACGCGTCGCCTGCCCGCGCTGCTGTATGCCCTCCCACTGCTGCTTCTTGGCGTGTATGGATTGGGCTTCCTTGAGCCGCTGCGCCGTGGGCTGGGACGGTTGCCACTTACGCTGAGAGCGCCATTTACTGTTGGCGATACTGTTCATTTAGGGTTGGTTGGCTTGTATATTGCCATAAACAGCCTGGTGGCTTTCAACGTGTTCTATCACAACCCCATACGCTCCTATGATGCGCATGGCCACTACCGATTCGTTGCAACACTGGCAGAGGGGCGGTTGCCAACACGAGCAGACACGGTTGAATTTTACTCGCCGCCACTGCCTTATGTCATTCCAACGCTTGTGACGCTTATCCAGAACAACGATTGCAACGATCCGATGCAAACGTGCAATTTCGTCGTCCATAAAGCGGGGCAAATCCAAAACCTGGCTGTATCGCTGGTGCTAACGTTTTTCTTTTTGCGGGTTGTGCGGTGGTTCGACCGCTACGATGGCCGATTGCGTTTGCTGGCTCTGTTGATGTTGGCGTCCGTTCCGGCGTACTACAAGACATTATCGTATATGCGCGGGGAACCGTTTATCACAGCGATTATGGTTGTCCTGCTAGATCGACTGTTGGTAATGCTTTCACCAGATCGACCTACCCGCTGGACGGATGCTTTACAGTTGGGCATCCCGATGGGGTTGATGATGCTTAGCCGACAGTGGGCGGCACCGCTGTTGATTGCGGTCGCGATTTGGGCGCTTGTCGTCATTGTTCGGCAGTGGCATAGCGGCAAGCCACTCCTTTGGGTGGGAATAGGCGCTTTCGCTGTTGCGTTCGTCATCAGTAGTTGGTTCTTCTTCAATTTGATGTTTCAACAGGGTAGCGTGATCGCGGCGAGCCGTGATCGCTTGTCTGGTGAAGAGGTTGGGAACTTACAGTTCGACTTGCCAACGGAGACGCTTTTCACCACCCCTTACCGTTATCAATATGGGTTGCAAGTCCTGCCCATTTTTTACACGGAAATGTGGGGGGACTATTTTGCGTTCTTCCAATTTGATGCTTCCATTATCCGCAGCCTGAACCTGATGCCGCAGCCACTGCTCGATTATGTGACGCGTGTCAACGTGGTGTCCCTGTTGCCTACGGCGCTGTTCATGGTGGGTGGGGGCGTAGGGATTGCGTTTATCGCTAAGTTCGCTTTCCAAACGCCACATGATGTAACAACCGGGTACGCGTTGTTGGGGCTATGCGTGATAACGACGCTGATTTCCTACCGTTGGTTTTTGTCCAGCTACAACTCGTTCAATGGTGATATGGCCAAAGCAACGTATATGCTGCAACTACTCCCACTATTGGCAATCCTATCATCAAGGGCGCTGTTGGCACTAAAAGCCATTCAAGGATGGGCCTATTGGACGGTCGTCGTCTTGTTTACTGCGGTGGCGGTGCATAACTTACCTGCGATGGTAACTCGGCTGACTCAGTACGGATGAAAATCTAACGCTCCCGCAACTGAGTTCACACATAACGACAATTGTTGGTGGTGAATCTCGTCAACTAAAATAAGAGTTTGACGCTATCCAATTGTTCGTTTCGAGAATCCAGTATGCCGGTTATCGTTTACATTGATGCCCTCGTTTTGGGAATCTACGCGATGGGGCTATGCTGGGTCAACTTGTGTGTGGCAATCTTCTTGACGCGCAAGCACCAATCGACCGTCCCGCATCACCTTCTAGAGTCCACATACAAGCCAACGCGTGACGAGACCCCGCCTCTGAGCGGCCTTGCGCGTGCGATTGGCGTGGTACCGCCCAGGATTTTCTCTGATGAGGTTGCTGTTGCCAATCAATCGGAACCGTTGGCCGACCAGTGGCAGTTACCTGTGCAACCCGGTACGCCCGACCAAGTGGTGATTCATATTGAACCGGACGGTTTGCCGACGGAAGGCCAGAAGAACATTCGGCGGATTATTGAACACTTGCAAAAAATGCCAAGCACCGCATCGTCACCAGAGATTGCCAGTTAAGTCTGCATCCCGCAATGCGCGCTTTTCATCTATACTGCGTGCCGAAAACATGAACGGTAATCGGGTATCTTTTGTATGGCAGAACAACCACAATCATCTGATTTCCCTGTTGGGAGGGTGGTAGCGTCGGGAACGCTCATCGCAGTTGGAGCGCTGATTATCTTTGGATTATTGTGGTTTGGGCTGGGCGCAATCAACGCCGCGCCGTTGGCGCGATTGGCGGTATCTATTTGTGTCCCCCCGGCCCTCATGGCCATTGCAATTATTGTGATTTATCTGACGCGTGGGCAGTAGGCACCCTACTTTAAATTCGCCAATGTGCAGACGGCTATGATAGAATGCAAAATACTAACGATGTATTCACCTCGATCATTTGAGTAAGTCACCATGCCAAATACTGATTTTGTCCAATCTGGCCCTGGGCCACGCTTCGCGTTTTTTGAGAGTGCTGATGCACACAGTGTGGCAGAAACGCTGGTGGCGTTTGCGAACACAGAGGGTGGAACGCTGGTAATGGGGTTAGATGAGGACGGTAACCCAGTAGACCAAGTAGAGCGCGAGCGAATTGAGTCAGTCCTGTTGGAAGTCGATACGATTTGTAATCCACCCGTCGTCGTCGGCAACCTAGAACAGGTAGAAACAGACAAAGGGACGGTTTATACCATCCGGGTACCACGCAGCATTGAATTGCACGCGCTGACGGATGGTCGAGTGTTAATCCGCAGTGGTGCCAAGAATCGCCCCCTGGGTGGACAGGAAATTTTGAAGCTGGCCAGCGCGAAAAGCACCGGGGATTTTGAGTCTGAAGACGTCCCGGGGACGACAACGACGGATTTTAGTGAGAAGGTCTTAGACGAGTATCTCAAGAAGCGTGCGGAACGCACCAAACGGCCCATTGGTGAAAACAAAGAAGACTTACTTCGCGAGATCGGTGCAATTGACGAAAAAGGGAACATAACCGTCACAGGCGTCCTGTTATTTAGCGATTATCCCCAGCAGTGGTTACCGCACTCAAGCGTTGTGTTCGTGAAGTTTGTCGGCAAATCGCCTCGTGGTGAAAATGGACTTGCAGGTTATACGCGCCGTGAGGAATTGACTGGCCCATTGCCCCGCCTAATTGAAAGCGCCTGGAATCTTATCTGGTCAGAGATGGCCGTCAGCGCGGTGGTGAAGGGGTTAGAGCGCGAGGAAACGACGGAGTATCCGCAGTTTGCCGTGCGTGAGGCGATTGTGAACGCGGTCTGTCATCGGGACTATCGCCTGAAAGGGCGGCGCATTGAAATCCGCATGTACTCTGACCGCCTGGAGGTGATTTCGCCGGGGGGGTTGCCGGGATTCATCACAGTAGAAAACATTAAAGACGAGCACTTCAGCCGCAATCCACGCATTGTGAACGGTTTGTTCCAGTGGGGCTACATTGAAGAGCTTGGGCTTGGGATTGACCGGATGATTGAGGTGATGGAAAAGGCTGGGCATAAACCGCCCAGCTTTGATGCCCGCCCGTACAGTTTTGCAGTAACGCTGTTTAATCAACGTGAGCAGCAAGAGATACCGAAGTGGGTGCGCAACACGAACCACCGCCAAGCCAAAGCCCTCGAATACATTCGGGCGAATGGGTCGATCACGAATCGTGAATATCGTTCGCTTTGCCAGGGGGTCAGTGCAGAAACCCTGCGCTTGGACTTAGTGGATATGGTGGACAAGGGAATCCTTGTGAAGCTAGGTTCAAAAAAGGGGACGTATTACATTCTCAAGTAGCTTAAATTGAGAACCAGGTAGGACACACGTCATGAATTCAGTGGTTAACGGGGTTATCCTCATAATGGCGCTTGCGCAGGCCGCAATGCTTATTTTTGCGGTCGTGCGGGGCACGCGCCTAAAAACCGGGCGACTGTGGCTGCCGGGTCTTTTGGTGGTTCAAATCGTTACAACGATCTCATTTCTATTTGCGATTGATGCGTCAATTGCCAGTGTGCCGCGCTTGCTGAGTACACTTTTGCTGGTTGGGTTGATGACTGCCTATGCCAGTGTGGTCTTTTTGGATATTTTGCCCGCTTATGTGCGATGGCCGCTCATTCTAGGCGGCGTTTGGCTGGCAGTCGTCTTGATTGCGAGTGTCGTTTCTGGGGAGCCAGCGAGTAGTTCCGGCGGAATTGTAGAGGCGGTATTGAGCCTGTCGCTGCTTGAGATGGCGTTGACCGTCGGCTTTGCAGTGATGAGTGTTGCGCTGCTGGCTGGCGTGTTTTATGCCTTTTATACCAGCCGCCTACCCGAAGTTTCCAATCGTGCGCTGTTTTGGGTGTTTGACAGCACGCTGGTATTCACGGGATTTGTACTCTCCGTTAGCGGAAGCACTGTATTGGTTGTTGTGGGACTTGCCCTCCTCACATTGGGTATGTTCATTGTCACGTATGCGCAGGTGACAGTGCGCGTGTTTGACATTCGCAATCTGTTTGGCATTATGTTCCGCCTTGTGTTAATGACCACGATCACGGCTCTAGCCATCTTCGCATCGTTGGCGATTATCACTACCCTGGAAATCGCAAATCCCACTGAGCAGGCTATTCTTGCTGGTGTGCTGGCGCTGACGGTTGCCATCATCTATGCGCCGGTACGTGAACTTGGTGATTACATCATTACACGATTGCTGGTTGGTGAACGGGCTGACGCTATCGGAGTGACAAAGCGCTACAGCCAGGAACTTGCTCGCGCCATTGAGATCAATGAACTTGTGCAGATTGCCACGAAAACACTGAATAGTGTTTTGCGTGTACGCAGCTCTGGGATGTTGTTAGTCAGTGAGTCCGGTGAGAGCGGCATCGAACTGACGTTGATGAATGCTGGGACGAGTGCAGGTCCGCATGGACGGCGAGTGAAAATTCCAGCAGAGGGGCCGTTTTATCAGCAGGTGGTTGTCAAACAGTTACCCATAACCCAATTTGACATTATCTCTAGTCCCTTCTACAAAAACATCCAGCCAGAGGTCAGAGCATTTTTTCAAGCCATGGATATGAGTGCCTACGCGCCGATCGTAATGGACGGCGCCACGACGGGGTTGCTTGCCAGTGGTGCAAAGCTGAACGATACCCCTATGTATCAGCGTGACCTGGAGCTACTGGTGGCGCTGGCGAATCAGACAGGGGTGGCGCTTCGTAATACGCGGTTGGTGGCTGACCTGCGCCATCTGAACAACAGTATGCAGATGCTAAACCGCAGCCTTGGCATGGCCAATGACCGTATGGGCCAGCTTGACTCGGTAAAGACGGATTTTGTCACCATTGCCAGCCACGAGTTACGCACCCCCCTCGCTCAGATTCGCGGCTACACGGATATTGTGGATGCGCTCAACGACCAGGGGATGCTCGATCAAGATCAGACGCGGGGGTTGGTCAATAATCTTCGCAAAGCTACAGAGCGTATGGAAGAGCTTATTGCAGCCATGCTGGATGTAAGCCAGTTGGACGTGAATGCGATGGACCTCCGGTTCACGCAAACATCACCAGAAAGTGTGCTGCGCATGGCCATTGAACCGCTCACCGACCCGATTAAGCAGCGCAAGCTGACACTGAGTGCGCGTGGGCTGCGGGGACTGCCGCCAGTGGAAGCGGATATGCAGCGGTTGGTTCAGGCGTTTCGCAACCTGATTACCAATGCAATTAAGTATACGCCTGATGGCGGGCGTATCGACATTTCGGCCAAGCATCACCCGGCCAATGGCGAGGGTGAACCGGAATACATCCTGATCTCAATTACGGACACGGGCATCGGCATTGATCAGGAACATCAGACGTTGATCTTCAATAAGTTCTACCGTGTGTCTGACCCGGGTTTGCATTCGACGGGGACGTACAAGTTCTTGGGGGCCGGACCGGGGCTGGGCCTAACGATTGCGAAGGGTGTTGTTGATGGGCACGGCGGCCAAATTTGGGCAGATAGCCCCGGTTATAATCCAGAGTTGATGCCGGGTAGTACCTTTTACGTTAAATTGCCGCTGACCCCGCCAGAAAATGCCAGCCGTGTGCTGCCGTTTGAAAGTGAAAAGTCGTCTTCGGGCAGTGACGTTCGCAAGACGCAGCCGATGAAAGTTCTGCAATAGAATACACCTGACATGATGATCGTCAGGTGTAGCGGCTGTAGCGTCTCATGTGGATTGAGCCTGTTATTGGCGTTTTTCCTTGAGGCGGAGTGCCTTACCACGGCGGTTGCGCATGTAATATAGCTGGGCGCGGCGTACCTTGCCCTGGCGAACAACTTCAATCTTTTCGATACGCGGGCTACGCATCAAAAAGGTGCGCTCTACGGCGATGCTATGGCTGGCAATACGACGCACGGTGAAGTTGGCGTTGTTCTTGTTGGCTCCGTCGCCCTTGCGCATGCGGATGACCATGCCCTGGAAAACCTGAATACGCTCACGGTTGCCTTCGACGATGCGAACGTGAACTTTGACAGTTGCACCCGGCCCGAATTCGGGGAAGCCGCGGTCTTCGGCTTCGAGTGCCTTGATGAGTTCATTGCTCATGGGTGAGTTCCTTTCCTACTCAAAAACAATACGCCCGTAGGCGTATTGGCGAGGTCTGTCGATTCATTTAACCCGGAAAGTATACAAGGCGATTGAAGGCGAAACAAGGTCATGGTGACAGGTGGCGCACAGCGCGCAGCAAACCTGCCACACCCGTGCTGTTCATGATGTCACCCCGTTCGACCATCACCAGTGCCTCGGTAAAGGGCATCCGTACCAACTCGATAAACTCGTCCGCATCGGCCTCGATTGGGTCATACGTGAGATGAGACGCAACAAACAGGTGAATGTACTCAGTTGTGTAGCCAGGGGCCATGTACCAGCCGCCAATCCGCTCTAAATGTGCAGCCCGATAGCCTGTTTCCTCGCGCAACTCGCGATCTGCACACTCGGCAGGCGGTTCGTCAGGTTCAAGTGTGCCCGCTGGCAGTTCGATAAGCACCTGACCTGCGCCCAGGCGAAATTGCCTGATGAGGAGGACATTCTGATCTTCGTCAAGCGCGACGATGGCGACTGCACCGGGATGCTTAACGAGTTCACGCTTGGCCAGTTCACCATTGGGCAGTTCAACCTCGTGAACAGATAGGTCAACGATTTTGCCTTTGAAAATGGGTTCACTGCGGACAATCTTCTCTTGCATAGGGCACTTCCATTGTGTGAAAACAAAAAGGCGGCTGGTTGCAGCCGCCCTGAAAAATCGTTGGTGGGTTGGTCGCGATGCGTTATTGCGTCGGGATGATGAGGCGCTGGTTGAACAGAATACTGTTGTAGTCTGCGATGCCATTTGCTGCGGCAATGGACTCAATCGGGACGCCGTAGCGAATTGAGATTTCAAACAGCGTTTCGCCTTGCGCCACAATGTGGACGGCTTGTTGGCCAGTGCCTGGGCCACCGGTTCCAACGTCACCACTGCCAGCATTGCCGCCGCCCGTGTTGCCGCCACCGCCCGTGCCACCAGTCGGGCAGCCACCTGGGAAGACGACCGATGTACCCCAGGTGCAGTCGCCATTCGGTGGAGTTACGCCGAGTCCTGCGCCAGGGCCACCGAACCCAAGGTTGGCGTTTGCGTTCGGGCCTGGGGTGGATGTGGCCGGGGGAACACCGCCGGTCGTACCACAACCCGGAATCGTCAGGCGTTGGCCAACGCGGATGAGGTCAGGGTTGGTGATGCCGCTGGCCTGGGCAATGCTCAAAATAGGCACGCCATAAGCAAGCGACAGGCGATACAGCGAACGGTCTGCTTGGCGCACTTCGTGAATACAGTCCGCACCTGGTTGAACGTTGGCAGGGGGCTGGGCTTGTGTCGTTGGTGTTAGCTCAACGCCTGAGCCAAGCCCATCGTCGGGAACCATCGTGTCGACGGGCACAGGGGTGTCGGTTACGTCACCAAAATCACCAGCAATCGCGGTTTCTGTTAAAAGGAATTCTGCTGTGCTGGTTGCGTTCGCAATGATCTGGGTGGCTGTTGCTTCGTTGTCGGTAATCTGACCGTCCCCGCCTTGCTGGGGTGCGTCTTGTGCGGGATCGTCTACAGGTTCAGGAACATTATCCTGGGCAACTGCTGTGCCTTCCTGGATCAACGCGCTTACAGCCTCGGTGAGCGTTGCTGTTGGTGTGGCGGTATTTGTCGCCGTAGCCGTGGCAGTATTTGTCGCCGTAGCCGTATCGGTCGGTGAGCTTGTCGCCGTCGGGATTGCTGTTTGTGTTGTGACCTGAAGTGCAGGTTCGGTAGGTTCAAGCAGCGATTCTTCTGTGACTTCGTCAGTCACTTCTGCCGTAACCTCGTCTGTTGCTTCTGCCGCCTCTGCAGGGGTTGGGGTTTCGGTTGGGGGTGGCAGTTCTGTTTCGCTGGGTGTGAGCGTCCAGGTCGCAGCGTCACCAACTGTTGTTGGGGCGACTTCCTCACTAGCGGATAGGACGCAACCCGTCCCTATGAGTGCCACAAGTAGCAATGAAAGCCATGGGTACCTACGCATACGATCTCCTTAGACGGCACACTGCCGAGAACAGTCCGCTAAAAGTCTATCACTTTCGCTGTACCGAGGCAAACAAAGGAACGTGCGCAGCGGCTTTCATGTAGAAACCTGTGCAAAAATACAGTAGAGTAAGCGAAATAAAACGATGAGCAACCAGTCCTGTGAGGGCAACCGTGGCAGACTATCACGATATCCTTAACGAATACATCGCATTGCGAAACCAAGGCATTAGTGCAAAGCAGTCCTGGTCCCAACTTTGGCCAAAAATCGAGATCCACCCGGTTCGGATGCGTGAGCAAATTTCTGATGCAATCCGTAATTACGAGTCGGGCAATCCAGGGTCGCGCATCAAGCGCCTGAAGCGCACGACAAGCGAGTTACCCCCTGCAGAAGACGCTACCTCACCGCGCCCACCCACTCCCACTGATAACTCACAAACGATGATCCTTTGTGAGAACTGCGGCAAGCAAAACCGCAACAGCGAAGTGATTTGTGTGCATTGCGGTGCTATGCTCAAGGACAACAAGCAGTCAGCATCTACACGGCAGCTCCACACAGAAGATCACCAGCCAGAGCAATTCGAGGCAAATGGCACGTTGATGCTTTATGTGCGGCATACGGGCGATATGATTAAGGTGCGCCCCCAGAACTCTCAGCATGAGTTGGTCGTCGGGCGTGCCGATGCAAACAACATCGTCAAGCCAGATATTGACCTCTCGTCGTTTGGCGCAACCGAGATGGGTGTTTCGCGGCTGCATATGTCGCTAGGCTACGATGCGGGCTTGCAGCGGGTGATTATTGCGGACATGGGCAGTGCGAACGGGTTGTTCATCAACGGGCAGCGCCTTGCCGTCAAGGAAGAACGGGTGCTGCGTGATGGCGATCAGATTCGGCTTGGCCAGCTTGTTTTGGACGTGGCTTACCGTCACGCACCGGAATAAGCGATCAACTGTGGCCTGAGTATTGACAAAACTTAGGCCAAACCGTATATTTCACACAGTCACATGCCGAAGTGGCGGAATAGGCAGACGCGCTACGTTCAGGGCGTAGTTCCTTCACAGGAGTGTGGGTTCGACTCCCACCTTCGGCACTCAAAACCTCACAACATTTGTGAGGTTTTTTTGTTGGTCAATCTGGCCAAAAAATCGGTCATATTCATCGGCTTGCCGCGTCTAACGCGAGGTGTTAGACTCCCGCATCTTGCACGGAAGGTGACTTTATGCCGACGCTACTGGCAAAAAATATACGGCTCCTGGCCACGATGGACGATGCCCGCCGGGAAATCCCTAATGGCGCAATCTACGCCCGTGACGGGGTTGTTGAGGCGGTGGGAACACTTGATGACATGCCGTCTGATACCGCAGATGTCGTACTGGACCTACAACACCACGTCGTGATTCCGGGTTTGGTTAACACACATCATCATATGGTTCAGTCGCTCACGCGGACGATTGCGCAGGATTTAGAGCTGTTCGGCTGGCTAAAAAGCCTCTACCCGCTGTGGGCAAATCTTGACAGCGAAGCGATTAATATCTCCGCTCAGGTCGCAATGGCTGAGCTGATGCTCTCCGGCTGTACCACATCAAGCGACCACCTGTACATCTACCCCAATGACTGCCGTCTAGATGATGAAATTGAGGCAGCACAAGCAATTGGGATGCGGTTCCATGCGGCGCGTGGTTCGATGAGTGTTGGGGAAAGTAAAGGCGGTCTTCCGCCAGATCGTGTCGTCGAAGATGAAGACGACATCCTGAAGGAAACCCAGCGCCTCATTGAGCAGTATCATAGCCCGGAAAAATACGCGATGCTGCGGGTGGTGGTCGCGCCATGTTCGCCGTTTACGGTGAGCAACGACCTGATGCGCCAATCGGCGGAGTTGGCCCGCAGCTATGGTGTACACCTGCACACACATCTGGCTGAAAATGACAACGACATTGACTACAGCCTGGAAGTTTACGGCTTGCGGCCTGGTGACTACGCTGAGGACGTGGGTTGGGTAGGTGACGATGTTTGGCATGCGCACTGCGTCAAGCTGAACAGTGCCGAAATCAGCCTATTTGCCCGCACAGGTACAGGGGTGTGTCACTGCCCGTCATCGAACATGCGGTTGGCGTCGGGGATTGCTCCAATTCGTCATATGCTGGATGCTGGGGTTCACGTTGGGTTAGGAGTGGATGGGTCAGCTTCGAATGATGCGGGGCATTTGTTAGCGGAGGCTCGTCAAGCGATGCTGTTGCAGCGGGTAGGTGGCGACCCGGCGGCCCTGAGTGCGCGTGAAGCTTTAGAGATTGCAACTCTTGGTGGAGCAGCAGTGCTTGGTCGAGACGATATTGGTGCCATAGCGCCCGGTATGGCCGCAGATTTTGCTGCTTTCCGCGTGGATGGGGTCGAATTTGCGGGTGCCATGCATGACCCACTGGCAGCTTTGGTGTTCTGTCGGTCAGTCAATGCTGATGTAACAGTTATCAATGGCCGAGTCGTTGTGCAGGATGGATATCTCACAACGGTGGACTTACCCCTAGTCGTGGAACGCCACAATCAGATTGCAAAGGAACTGGTTGACGGTAAAGCATGACGTTCTTGCGCGTGGGCACTGCCTGTGCCGTGATTGACGATGAAGTAGTTACCCGCCGCCGACACAAACGTTCCGCAACCTGATGCGGACTACATTCGGTTCACGCAACCCGAGTACGAGCAGGCACCCGTGTGGGTGTTGGTTGATGACAAGGCTGTAACAGCCCAGCAGTAATGTGTTTAATTCGTTGCGTTTTAACGGCAACCCGTTAGGAGAAAAACATGGTTGACCCGACACTTGTTGAACAGATTAAAGGCGAAGTCGAAAGCTATCGCGAGGACATCGTTCAGTTTTTGCGCGAACTGTGCGCAATTCCCAGTTATGACAGCCAGATTCGTGCAGTTGGCGAGCGGTTGCAGGCAGAAATGGAAAAGCTTGGCTTCGATGAGGTCTGGTGGGATAAGATGGGCAATGTCGTTGGGCGCATTGGCGATGGCCCGGTAAAACTGATGTACGACTCGCACATCGACACGGTTGGCATCGGTGACCCCGACGAGTGGGACTGGGATCCGTTTGAGGGCAAAATCGAGGATGGTGTGTTTTTTGCACGCGGTGCCTCGGATGAGAAGAACAGCACACCAGGGATGGTCTATGGGCTGGCCATTGCCAAGAAGCTGGGCTTGCTGGATGGTGTCACCGCTTATGTTTTTGGCAACATGGAAGAGCGTAACGACGGAATCGCCCCTCATGCCTTAGTGGAAGTAGAGGGGATAAAGCCAGATTATGTGGTCATCGGTGAGCCAACCAAGATGCAGATTTATCGCGGACACAAGGGCCGTGTTGAGATGAAAGTGGTCGCCAAGGGGAAGAGCGCTCACGCGGCCAGCAATTATCTGGGCGACAATGCGCTTTACAAGGTGGTGCCGATCATTGATGCCATTAGCAAGCTTGAGCCTGAACTTGGCGACCACGAGTTCCTGGGGCATGGTCGCATTACTGTGTCGAAAGTAGATGTTAAGACGCCGAGCCTGAACGCTGTCCCCGATGAGGCTATCGTTTATATTGACCAACGCGTGACGTTTGGCGAAGATGCCGAAGGTGCTTTGCAGCGCATTAAAGACATTGTTGGTGATCGGGACGACATTGAGGTGTCGTTTTTGTACGATGAAGAACCGAGCTACACTGGCTTTACGTTCGGCAGCGACAAAATCTATCCTGCGTGGATTCTCGAAGAAGGTGATCCACTCGTGCAGGTTGGCGTGCAGGCGGGTGAGGCTATATACGGTGAAGCGCCCGATACGGGTAAATGGGATTTTTCCACAAATGGTATCTACTGGCGTGGTAAGGCGGGCATTCCAAGCATTGGCTTTGGCCCCGGTGATGAAATCCATGCCCACACGGTACTCGATCAAGTGAAGCTAGAAGATGTCGTGCAGTCCACAGCATGGTATGCGGCGTTGCCCGGCTACGTCGCCAAACTGTAACCCTATTCGCGGGGATGTTATGCCCTGGCACTTTGCCGGGGCTTTTTTGTTCGCGGTTGCAGCTAAGCGAGACGGCCTGCCGCTTCCCGTTGGCCAAACCTGACGATTTCCCTATGACATGCGTCTAGTTTGAACGGATAAAACACATCTGACGTCCCAACTCGTGTACAACGGAAGTAACCACGCAACCTCAGTTTAGGAAGGTGTGCCGAATATGACACGAGATTTATTTGCAATTTGGACGCTGCTGGTCAGTTTTGTGATTGGCTTTGTTGGCATGGTGATGTTTTATGGCAACCAGGTTGGGTTGTCCTATCCGTTGTTCATCGGTTTGCTCACTGCGGGGGTAGTTGGCTCGGCCCGTTACGCCAACAGGCCGCCCACACGCCGGAACCTGTGGTTGTTTGGCGCAGCGTTGTTTTTCGCCACGATGATCGCAATACGCGCCAGCGGATGGTTACTCTTCTGGAATAGTCTCGCCTCGCTGACGCTGTTTGGCTTGGCCCTGCACTTTGCAGGGTTGCGAACCCCCTTTGACATAACGTCAACGGCCCGTCAGGTTGGTGCAGTTATTGAAACCGGACTGCGTGCGGTGTTTGGTGAAGCCGTTGTCACGCTGATCCTTGCAAGGCGCTGGTTCTCGCAGCGTTCCTCAGATGAAGGGCGTAGGGTGGTGGCGGTTGTGCGCGGCCTCGTGCTGACTGTACCCGTTATTGTGGTGTTTGGTGCGCTGTTAGGGTCTGCTGATGCGGTATTTAGCAGCTACATTGGCCAGATCGGATCGTTGTTTGCGCTGGATAACATTGACGCGCTCATTGGGCGCGTGATTGTGGGGGGCGCGTTATCGTGGTTGACCGCAGGTGTCATCACGTACACCGTACTGCGTCATTGGCAACCGGACGTGCCGGAGGACAGGGAAGACGAAGCTGAAACCGCTTCTTTTGATGACACGATTACAGTGTCATCAGAGGAAGGCGTTGAAGATGAGGGAGACGCTGCCAATAAACGTATTGGAATCCCGTTCCGAATTGGCCTTATTGAATCGGGCATGTTGTTGGGCGGCGTGAACACCCTGTTTGGTGCGTTCGTCTTGATTCAGGCCGTGTATCTGTTTGGCGGGCGGGCCGTCGTTACAGCAGAGGGACTGACTTATGCGGAATATGCCCGACGGGGCTTCTTCGAGCTAGTGGCTGTGTCCGTCATGACGATGGGCTTGCTACTGGTGGCGGATCGCCTTACTGTGCGCGAGGGTAAGCGTGAGAACATGGTTTTTCGGGTATTGTCGCTTATCGTGATCGGGCTGGTTGCAGTCATGCTGGCCAGTGCTGGGCGGCGCATGGCGCTTTACACGAGCGAATTTGACCTCACACAACTGCGACTGTGGACAAGTGTGTTCATGGGGTGGTTGGTGGTGCTGTTTGGCTTTCTGGTGGCTGGGCTGTTTCGCTTGCGGCGCAATATCTTCTCGTTGGGGATTGTCGTGAGTGCGATTGGCTTTTTTGCAACGATGAACTTGATTAATCCTGATGCGTTGATCGCGAGTCACAATATTCAGCAGGCTATTCGCGATGATAAGACGTTGGATGTGTGTTATTTAACGTTGTTATCGGAGGATGCTGTGCCGGTGATGGGGCGTTTGTTTGAGCGGATTGAGGACGGTGAGGTCAAAAGCGCGTTAGGAACACTGTTGCATCAGCAGGTAGCGAATCAGAATGCTCAACGGCAATGGGACGATAGCGAACGAACGCTGTTCGAGTTCAATGTGGCCCGCAGTCGCGCTGCTCACGCCCTTGACAGCATTGCGGATGAAGCCACAGAATACCCGCTCGTGACGGATGCTCCCAACGGTTATTTCAGTGGATGTTGGTTCGCTGCATACTGATAACGTTGTGCATTTGCTGTCATCGAATTTGTCCTCATTGGGTTCAAGTTAAGTTGTGACACCAAGTCGTATGAGTCGTATTGAGCTATTTGGGCTGCTGGCCGTGATTGGGTTAGCAGCCTGGTTGCGTTTGGGGTACCCCGGTGTAAACTCATTCGCTTTCGATGAAGCGCGCTTGTCGCTCATTGCCCTTGAAATGGCACGGGGGGGCGAATTTGCAACGGTCGGGATGCCATCTAGTGCAGGCGTACCGAATATGCCTGCGGCGGCTTGGCTTTTTGCAATTCCATATGGTCTATCGGCTGATCCTATTGTGGCGACGAACGCTGTTGCGCTATTGAGTGTGGCAGCGGTGTTGGGTGTGTGGTGGTTGGCTCGGCAGTGGCACCCGCAGGCCGGGTTGATAGCCGCCTTGTTGCTTGCGGCGCACCCATACGCTGTGTTGTACGGGCGCAGTGTGTGGGCACAGAACCTGCTCATTCCGTTTACCGTGTTGTGGTTGATTGCCGCGCATCGGGCTGTGGTTAAACAGCGTAGGATTTGGATGGGGGTAACGGTGTTCCTGACGGGGTTTATCTTGCAGGTGCATTTCGCTGGTGCAGCCTTTATCCTGGGTGGAGCCTATGTGTTTTTCCGCTTCCGATGGTGGCGTTACCCCGTCCCTGTTGCTGTTGGTGGAAGTGCTGCGATCTTCTGTGCTTTGCCGTTTATTTTCACGCCGGGAGCGGTTCCCGGCCTGTTGAGTGCAGCAGGGGGGGAGTCAATGGTAGACCTAATGGCGGTTAGCATCGTGCCGCGTTTGGTCATGGGTGTTGACTGGCAGTACCTGCTGAACGGTGAATTTGCATTGCCGCTTGTGCGTGTGAACGTGAGCATACTGAACATCGGGCTTGGGATTGTTGTTGTATTCTTTGTTGGACTGATGGGTGTATTTGGGGCGGCGTCACTGTTGGGTGTCGAGTCCTTGGCTGAAGCGGAAGAAGCTGCGACGCCTGTTGTGTTCGAGGTACAACCTTCGCCACATCTGTTGGAACTGGCTCTAGTTGTATTTGCTGCGCCGCTGATCTTTTTTACCCGGCACAGTACGCCTGTGTTTATTCACTACTTGTTGCCACTACTGCCTGCTGTTGCCGTAATGGTTGGATGGCTGGCAGCGTCGCCCATCCGATGGGTGCGGCTGATAACGATTTTTGTTGTGGTGGTAATGGTGCTGGGTTGGGTGGGGCAGTTGATCCGATCTTTCCCGGTAGCCGCTTCGCAGCACACGCCGAATGGTATTGCTACGCCCTTGGGCACGCTCCGTGAGGCCGCCGAAGCGGTCGATTCGGCTCAGGGGACACTGTACTTTACGCATGGGGATAACCCAGATGTTGACGGCGAACCTGCGATTTTCAGCGTGTTGTGGTGGCCGCGGCGCAGCGATGTGCGAATCATTGACGGGCGCAATGTTCTTATTCTGCCTCCTCACCCGGCCACGATGATGTTCACAGCGCGACCCTTCCAGGCATGGGAAGAAATGCGCGAAAGCAACTTATTCGTTGATCTGACGGAAGTGCCTCGGCGCAGCGGTGTAGAGCCATTCCAGTTGACGAGCTACGACGGCAAAACTCAGCCTGCCGGATTTAACATGCTCCCCCAACCCGTGACGTTCGACCACAGGGGCACGTTGCTGGGTTGGCGCTCCTACACCGTTGGCGACCGAGCACGTATAAGCACGCTGTGGCATTCATCAGGGCCGATTGGTGAAGCGGTACAGCAGTTCCATCACTTGCGCACGGAAGCTACGCTGACCGGAGAGCCACACCGGGTTTCAGATGTCTCTGTGCGAGGCCATCAATGGCAAGATGGGGATACGGTGATCGTCATGGGGGACTTCTTGGGCCTTTCCGCAGGCGTTGAATATACTGTTGAAGTTGGGCATTACACCTTACCGGACGTGCAGCGTATCCAATCTGATGCGGGCGATGTGATCCGCTTGGGTTCGGTAGAATTCACATTTGAGCCATGAACCTTGAATTTGTCAGTCATCTGGCACAAGGTCAGGCCAAACCGAACCCGCTTTTGTTCGTCCACGGGGCGTGGCATGGTGCGTGGTGCTGGCAGATAACCTTTATGCCGTACTTCGCCGCTTGCGGTTACGACACCTATGCGTTTAGTCTACGTGGCCACGGCAGCAGCGACGGACGCCGCAGTTTGCCTGTGACGCGATTGGCAGATTACCTTGATGACTTACGCATGATTCTTGCCCGGTTTGATACGCCTCCCATTTTGATAGGCCACTCGATGGGTGCCCTTGTCATCCAAAAATTGTTGCAAAAGCCAAACAACATCCCCGCGGTTGTTTTCCTGGCACCCATTCCACCGTTTGGTACGGGTGGGCTTGTTTGGCGAACGATACGGCAGCGTCCACGTACGGCGTTGCGTGTTTTGTTGACGCAAGATGTGTATTACAAAGTTGCAACACCTGAACCGGACGGTAGAACGTTCTTTTCACCGCACATGCCTGCTAATGACGCGGAAGGGTATCGGCGGCGTTTCACTCGCGAGTCTTTCGTGGCTGTTGGGCTAGATGCTTTGGTGCTTGATTTGCCTTGGTGCCCGCGTATTGACTGCCCTGTGCTGGTCATGGGTGGGCGTTACGATACGCTTTTCACGCCTGCGGAAATTCGCCGTACAGCGCGGACTTATGGCACACAAGCTGTCATCATGCCCAACATGGGCCACGAACTGATGCTTGATCCGGGTTGGGAAATTGTTGCCAACACGATAGATTCATGGTTAACGCAGATATTTCATTGAATTGAGGAGATTATTACCATGGATTTGGGCTTAGAAAACAAAGTCGCAATGGTCGCGGCATCAAGCAAGGGGCTGGGTTATGGCGTGGCACGCGCACTCGCTACGAATGGCGCACGGGTTTCGATGTGCAGCCGCACCCAGGCTGATATTGACCGCGCTACTGCAACGCTTGCCAGCGAAGCAGATGCTGAAACCCTCGCCACCGCGTGTGATGTAACCGACCCGGCGCAGCTAGACAACTGGCTCCAGCGCACTTTAGACAAGTGGGGCAAGGTTGATGCGTTGCTGGTCAATGCAGGTGGCCCACCCGCTGCTTACTTCAAAGACATTACCGACGAGCAGTGGCAAGCAGCTTTTGAGCTAACGCTGCTGAGCAGCATCCGTATGATTCGGGCGGTCATCCCCCATATGACGGACGGTGGGGCGATTTTGACTGTAACGTCTTCTTCGGTGAAGGAACCCATTGAGCGGCTTGGCCTTTCCACCGTTATGCGAGCAGGTGTTGTTGGCCTCGTCAAAACGCTGGCAGATGAACTCGCGAAGGATGGCATTCGTGTGAACAACTTGGTTCCTGGTCGCATTGATACCGACCGAGTTGCCCAGCTCGATCAGGGTGTGGCTGATAGTCGGGGCATCACTTTTGATGAGGCGCGGTCAGCAGCGGTGAGCAAAATTCCGCTGGGGCGACTGGGCAGCATTGACGAATTTGGGCGTGCGGGGGCATTTTTGCTATCGCCAGCCGCAGGTTACATAACGGGAGCCACCCTGCGGGTAGATGGCGGATTGATGCGGTCGGTGTAGCGAGGGATGACGGGCATAATTGAGTTTCGTTTCGATTTCGTCTACACTCTCGGCGCAAGGTCATTGTGAAGCGAGATGCAAAAGGTGTGAGTTGAGCTGGCAAGCAAACGTAACCCGCATGTTGCTGGTTGGTTTAGGTGGATTTCTGGGGGCTAACGCTCGCTACTGGTTGGGTCTGTTGGTTGTGAACGGGTCTTCGCGCATGACAGCGGGAACATTGTTTGTCAACTTTACGGGATCGCTTTTGTTGGCCCTGTTTATTTCGTGGGCTGGCCGTCAGGTGGCGCTGCCATCTGGTGTTGGACTGTTCCTCGCGACTGGATTTTTTGGGTCGTACACAACTTTTTCCACCTTTGCGAATGAGAGCTTCGCCTTGGCTCGTGATGGGCAATGGGCTGGAGCTGCTGCATACGTTATTGGGACGAACGCGGCTTGCCTACTGGGGGTGCTGATTGGCATCTGGCTAGGGCAGTTGCGCTAGGAGCATTTATGCCGGATTGGTTGATTGTGGTGGTAATGGGCATCGTTGAGGGTGTCACGGAGTTTTTACCCATTTCATCGACAGGTCACCTTATCGTTGTAGGCGAACTCATTGAGCTTCCACAGGCGTTGCGGTCAACGTTTGAAATTGTTATACAACTTGGCGCGGTTGTGGCCGTGATTGCGTTTTATTGGGTCGATCTTATGAAGCAGGTTCGCACGGTTCGCACAGACCGACGCACGCAGCGCCTGTGGCTAGGGATCGTGATTGCGTTTATCCCAGCGGCTATTTTGGGGTTGTCTTTTCGTGATTTCATCACCGATGTACTATTCGAACCCGTCACCGTTGGAGTAGCGCTCATTGCAGGTGGCATCGTGTTTTTGGTGGTGGAGCGATTTAAACTGGCGAACCAGCCTCACCTCCAAACCGACCTGGGCGCGATTTCGCTGGGGCAGGCTTTGGCAATTGGGATGTTCCAAACGTTAGCGTTGGTGCCTGGGGTATCGCGCTCTGGTGCGTCTATCGTGGGCGGGCTGATTGCTGGTTTAGATCGTAGCACGGCCACACAATTTTCGTTTTACTTGGCAATCCCCACATTGGGGCTGGCAACCCTATTTGAATTGGTTTTGAGCCTGGATGACCTGTCAACGGGTGCTATCCTTTACATTATCATGGGGGCAGTTGTGTCTGGAATTGTGGCATGGCTGTCGATTGGCTGGTTGTTGCGGTATGTGTCGAAGCACTCCTTTGTTGTGTTCGGTTACTATCGCATTCTGGTGGGCATTGTCATTTTGATCGTGTTTATAGAGTAATATTGCGACTTACAAATGAAGGCTGACTCCGCAAATAAATTACTGGTGATAGAGGATAACGGGCCGCTGTTGGCGGATATCGTTGAGATGTTGACCCTGGAAGGATTTGACATCCGCTCGGCGGAGAACGGGAAAGCCGGGCTAGAGGTGATCGAGGCTGATCCACCAGATTTAATCATCTGCGATGTTGGGATGCCCGTTATGGATGGATACTCCCTACTGGATCATTTACGCTCGACGCCACAGACGGCATCTATCCCATTCATCTTTTTGACGGCACGTACCTCACGCGAGGATATGCGCACTGGAATGCAACTCGGCGCAGACGATTACCTGATGAAGCCCTTCACAGCCAGAGAACTGCTTGATGCAGTCAATGCGCGCCTTGAACGCAGCGAAAACGCCAAGCGGCAAACCCGCGAGGAGATGGATCAACTGCGCCAGAATATTTTGCTGGCGCTGCCACACGAAATGCGCACGCCACTTAATGCGATCCTTGGATTTTCCCAGTTGATGATGAGTGATGCCAACTCGCTAAAACCGGAGCAGGTTTACGAGATGGCCCGCAACATCCATGAGTCTTCTCAGCGGTTGTTTCACCTGACTGAAAACTACATCTCATATGCAATTTTAGAAGTCCTTGGCAGCGAGCCAGAGCGGGCGAAGGAACTGCGCCAGGGCCGGGTGGAATTCCCGCTGGTGACGGTTGAGCAAGTTGCGCGCATGAAAGCCGATGAACATAAGCGCCAGTCTGATCTTGTCATTGATCTCGAACCGTTGGCTGTGTCTTTGTCAATTGATCGTGAATACCTGGCGCGAATTGTAGAAGAACTGGTGGATAATGCCTTCAAATTTTCTGATCGTGGGTCACCCGTCACGGTTTCTGTAGGGCAGGTGGACGGACCCCTTTTGAACATCACGATTGCTGATGAGGGGTGTGGAATGTCTCCTACAGAGATTCAGTCAATTGGTGCTTACATGCAATTTCGTCGTGCGATTCTGGAACAACAGGGCGTTGGTTTTGGGATGACAATTGCGAAGCGTCTGGTTGAGTTGCACGGCGGGCAGTGGGCCATTGAAAGTGAGTTAAGTGTATATACTCATGTTCGTTTTGGTCTGCCGATAGCAACGACTTAAGGCGTTTCTCCCCTCTGAGTCGTATAATCGTTCACAAAAACCTTAACGAATGATATGAAAAAAGCGTACAACGGACAGAAACTGAACTTCGTACACTTCATGGTTTGGATTGCGCATTGTCGATATGTTAAACTCCTGCAAAGTACACAAAGGGTGTACTTTAACGTTTAATACAAAATAGGAGAATTCCATGACAAGTCGCACCAAGCTTTTCCTTATTCTAGTAACTGTCTTTGCGATGGTACTGTCTGTTAGCGGTTTGGTTGCCGCACAGGCAGAGCCGTCAGGTAAGCTGGCTGAGGTACTGGAACGCGGGACATTGAATTGTGGTGTGAGCGGTACGCTGCCTGGTTTCTCGTTCATTGACGCTGACAGCGGCGAAGTGAGTGGTTTCGATGCTGATTACTGTCGCGCACTGGCTGCTGCGATTTTCGGTGAAGTGACCGAAGAAAACCTCGAATTCGTTCCGCTAACGGCTGCTGAGCGCTTCACCGCCCTACAAACCGACCAGGTAGACGTGCTTTTCCGTAACACGACCTGGACGTTTAGCCGTGACACCGACCTTTCTGGTGACTTCATCACGGTTACGTTTTACGACGGTCAGGGTCTGATGGTGCCGGTTGACCTGGGTGTTTCCTCCGTCAATGACCTGGACGGTGCACGCATCTGCACCCAGTCGGGTACGACGACCGAGTTGAACATCTCTGACACGATGAACAGCCTGGGCTTTGAGTTTGAGTTGGTTCCGCTGGAAACGTCTGCGGACTCCATGACTGCCTTCGTTGAAGGCACCTGCGACGTACTCACCAGTGACAAGAGCCAGCTCGCTGCGCTGCGTTCCTCTGCTGAAGACCCAAGCCTCTACACGATCCTGCCGGACACCCTGTCCAAGGAGCCGCTTGGCCCGATGTGGATTGAAGGTGACGGCCAGTGGGGTGACGTAATTACCTGGACGGTTTTTGCTACGTTCTACGCTGAAGAACTGGGCATTACCTCCGAAAACATTGGTGACTTCATGGGCTCGGACGACCCGAATATCCAGCGCTTTGTCGGCGAAGAGGGCGGCCTTGGTTCTTTCATCGGCCTGAGCGACGACTTCGCTTTCAATATCATCAGCACCGTTGGCAACTACGGTGAGCTGTATGATCGTCACCTGGCCCCGATTGGCATCACGCGTGAAGGGTCGCTGAACGCATCCTACCTTGATGGTGGCCTGATCTACGCCCCGGCGTGGCGCTAGGCGCTCATCGTCATTCTTGAGATTTGACCCCATCCGCTCAGGCAATCCAATTGCCTGGGCGGATTTGTTCATCTATGCGCTTTAACCTGTGCGGAGTAATCCATCATGAGCGATCAGGCACAACCACCCACGGGAAGTGGTGACTTTTTTGTTTTAGGAACCAACGATTTAAGCGTGAGCCGTTCGCAGCCGGTTCAAGGCTCCCTGTTGGAACGCTTTGTCAAAACCCCCAGTTTCATCATCTCTGGTTTTTTTCTATATGTTTTATTCGTCATTATCTTTTGGGCAGCCATAAGAGGGGTTATCCCTCAAGGCGCGCCGACATTGGTATTGGCGGTGTGGTTTGGTGTCATTGCCACGCTGCCTCTCGCGATTATGACCGTTGTAAACACGGTTGTGCGAGGCAACCGTACCAAAATTCCGTTTTACCGCGATCTTGTCACCATCCAGGAAGTGATTCAGCTTGCCTTCGTTTTCTTGGTGATTTCGACAATCGCTCTCTTGATCTTCAACTTGCGCGTGAACTTGGCTGACAGTGGCTTGTCGATCAACTTTAATGTACTGTCGCGTGATTTTGGCACAGAGGTCAGTGAGGGGCCGGACCCACGTGCTGATCTACAGTTCTTGCTAAATGTT
Organism: uncultured bacterium; assembly: GCA_963922445.1. Classification (GTDB taxonomy): domain Bacteria; phylum Chloroflexota; class Anaerolineae; order Aggregatilineales; family Phototrophicaceae; genus DAOTTY01. The sequence goes on along the minus strand of CAWUJQ010000001.1, from coordinate 44,697 downwards.
CCCGTATTGGGCGAACAGCTCTACAGCGTTCCCATCTTCGCGCCAGATACTTACTTCCGCGCTTTGGCAGTGGGCTTTGTGAATACCCTGCGGGTGGTGTGGCTGTCGTTGATTTCATCGACAACGCTCGGCGTGCTGTTGGGGATTGGCCTACTGTCGAATAACTGGCTGGTCAAGAATGTCGCCTTCGGGTGGGTGGAGGTCTTTCGCAATACGCCGCTGCTAGTGCAGTTGTTCTTTATGTACACAGGTGTCATCCGGTTGTTACCATCCCGCCCCGATGATGCGCTCACCCTGTTTGATGTGGCTTACTTTAGCAGTCGCGGGTTTTACTTCCCGGCGGTGGTTTATACTCCCACGTCGGGCTATTTTTACTGGGCGCTTGCAATCGGGTTCGTGCTCGGCGTTATTGCTTGGCGCTGGCGGCAGAGGGTCAACGAGCAGACAGGGCAGCCCGCCAACGGACTAAATTACTTCCTTTCAATTACGGTCGGGCTGGGACTTGTAGGCTTTGTGCTAGCATTTGTGCTCGGTGGCACGCCCATCCTGTTTGATATTCCTGAAGCCAGCCGATTTAACTTCTCAGGAGGGACGGCGCTCTCTGGTGAGTATATGGGTTTGTTCCTCGGCCTCACAACGTATACCTCGGCCTACATTGCAGATATTGTTCGGGCGGGTATTCAGTCTGTACCTAAGGGGCAGATCGAAGCATCGCGTGCGTTGGGACTGCGCAACATGCAAACGCTCAACATGATTATTTTGCCGCAAGCGCTGCGACTGGCTGTGCCCCCTCTAACGAACCAGTATGTTAACCTGGCGAAGAACTCCAGTTTGGGGTTGGCAATCGGGTTTACAGACCTGTTTAGTGTGGCCAATATTTCTATTAACCAGTCGGGCCAATCTGTAGTCATTTTTGTGGTGATTCTGCTGGTGTACTTGGCAGTAAGCCTGCTTATCTCGCTTGTGATGAACATCTTCAATAGTACGCTGAGGCTCAAAACGCGATGACCGACTTTCCACAGCGCCAACAAGACCTACTCTTCGTCGCCCCGAAAGAGGCACCGCAGTCACGCAAGCCCCCCGCCAACACGATTGGTGTTGTGGGCTGGTTACGCGAAAACCTGTTTAGCAGTTGGGCAAATTCTATCGCGACAGTCACTACCGCGATTGTGCTGGTGTGGTTTTTGAGTACGACGCTTAATTGGGCCATTTTCAATGCAGAGTGGACGGTTGTGAATAACAACCTGCGTCTACTGCTGGTTGGTCAGTACGATCAGAACGAGTTGTGGCGTATTTCTGCGATTGCCGTACTCCTCACGTTTTTGAGCGGCGTCAGCATCGGTTTTTGGTCGCAGGTGCCCCGTCCCGTATTCATTACTATTATCATTGTGCTGGCGTTACTGGTATTCGTCCCACTCATTTCACAAGCGTTCCCACCGCCCCCTGTTCGAGTGATCGCGTCGCCTGATGCGGCGGTTCAGCCGATGCGGTTCGTCGGTGATGAGGGGCAGCAGGTCAGTGTGACTATCGAACAGTTGACGAACCGTAATGCAGACCCGGACGCGGAGAACTTTCCTGGCTTCATCGAAACATCACCGGGCAGCGTGAACTCACGTACCATTTGGAGTGAAGTGCGGCAAGGACTGCGCACAGAATCTCTCGATTTAAGCGATTATAGCCTCAACTTCTCGGTTGCACTGGTTGATGCAGCAGGCAACACGCTAGAAACGCTAACTTCCACGCCAGATCGGCCCGAAACTTCATTCACCGTCACGCTGCCGGAAACGGGCTGGTACGGCATCGTTACAGACATGGTAGCGAGCGAAACGGGGTACGCGTGGATACGCCTTGACGGTATTGAGAGTTACACCACGCAAACCCAAGCGGTTGAACGGCGCACAGAGCGCTACGGTGAACCCATTGACCTGCCCTGTCCAGATGGCGGCACAGACTGCACCAATGAAGTTGCCCAGCGTGTGCTGCGCTACGAGGGTTCACGCGACCTGTTTGACTACTTTACATTACAGGTGAGTCCGTTTTTCAGGGCAATGGTGATTCCATCGCTGGTCGCGGTGGCTATCGCATTTGTGGGGGGTGTTGTTGGCTACTTTATGAAGCGGCAACCCCGTGAGCGCGTTCGCTTGAGCAACAGCATCATATTAGGTGTGTGGTTGCTGCTGATGCCTGTTTCTTATTTCCTGCTGCGTGGGGTTCGTGGCGACGGTGGTTTGTTGCCGTTTGTGCCGACAACCGACTGGGGCGGCCTCGTGCTAACGCTCATACTCACGGCTATTCCGATGGTTGCAGCCTTCCCTATTGGCATCCTGTTGGCACTGGGACGCGCCAATAAGCGGTTGGTGATGGTGAGTACGTTCTGCACGATCTTTATTGAGGTGGTGCGGGGTGTGCCGCTCATTACGATCCTGTTTTTTGCGAAGTTGATCTTGCCCTTCTTTATCTCTGCAAGTGGTGCGATTGAGCTTGCGCCCCGCATGATGATTGGCTTGTCACTGTTTAGCGGTGCTTACGTCGCAGAGATCATTCGTGGTGGGTTGCAGATTGTACCCAGAGGTCAAACGGAAGCGGCCCAAGCGCTTGGGCTGACGCCGGCCTATGTCACCTGGTTGATAACGATGCCCCAGGCCATCCGTGCGGTGATCCCAGCGTTGATGAGCCAGGTTGTTAGCTTGTTCCAGGATACAACGCTGGTTTCGATTGTCGGCCTGTTCGAGCTGCTGGGTATCGTGGAGTTGATTGTCAACGGTCAGCAGCAATATCGCTCGTTCCAGCGTGAAGCTTACATATTTGTTGGACTGGTTTATCTGGTCGTAAGTCTTGTTATGGCATCCATCAGCCGTCGCCTGGAAAGCACAGGTGTGGGAGCGGCCCGGCGCTGATGATGTGCCAGTTTAGTCAGATAAGGACTCAAAATGGTTGAACTATCATACGAAGAAAAAGAAAAACGCGTAGAAGAGACGCTCGGTGATTACGTCATCGAGTGCCATGACGTGAACAAGTGGTTTGGTGACTTTCACGTGTTGAAGGACATCAACGTCAAAGTGCGCGAGCGTGAAGTGGTTGTGGTGATTGGGCCGTCGGGTTCCGGTAAATCCACGCTGATTCGCTGCATCAACCGCCTGGAAGAACACCAGGAGGGTGACATCATCGTCAATGGCACTAAGCTCACCAACGACATTAGCAATATTGCGGAAATCCGCCGTGAGGTGGGCATGGTGTTCCAGCAGTTTAATCTGTTTCCGCACCTGACCGTGCTGGAGAACATCACGCTGGCGCAGCGCCATGTACGGCGACGCCCGCGTAAGGAAGCCGAAAAGGTTGGCCTGGACTTGCTAGAACGTGTAGGCATCCCAGAGCAGGCGCGCAAATATCCGGGGCAGCTTTCCGGCGGTCAGCAGCAGCGTGTGGCCATTGCCCGCGCACTGGCTATGAATCCGAAAATCATGCTGTTCGACGAGCCGACGTCAGCACTTGACCCTGAGATGATTAAGGAAGTGCTGGACGTTATGAAGGAACTCGCCCGCAGCGGCATGACCATGATGGTGGTGACACACGAGATGGGTTTCGCACGCGAGGTTGCTGATCGCATTATCTTCATGGACAGTGGGCGCGTGGTAGAAATTGGTACGCCTGAACACTTCTTTGAAGACCCAAATCACGAGCGCACGCAGCTTTTCCTGTCGCAAATCCTTTAGCTTGTACACGAAGCGGGTATACCGGATGGCGTACCCGCTTCGTGCTAGGTTCTAACAAACGTCCTGCTTTCCCTGGTGTGTGGTTTCTGTTACAGTCTTTGCGTACCCACAATGGCTAGGATCTGCTTATGACAGCGCAATCTCCAATTCCAGAACCACTCGCAGGGTTGCTCAAAGCACCCTACATTCGCCGGGTGCGACGAAACCACGCCCTGGAACATGCCACCATTCATGTGCTCTCGCGGCGGGTGAGTGGCCTACGAATGGCTGGTCGTAGTGATGCGGGTGGGTTCGTTCTTATTGGTGAGAACGTGCCTACCGAGCAGGTTGTGCGGGCGGTGAGTGATGCGTTGGCGCGGCTGCGGCGTGGTGAGCGCAATCTTGCTATTCACCCGAATTGCGGCACCAATCTGGTCACAACGGGTTACTTGACTAGTTTCACCGCGTGGATGGTGACGCAGGGTTCGAACCGACGTGGGGAAAGTTTTGGCGAGCGCTTACCTGTGCTTATGCTGTCGATGATTGGCGCGGTTTTGGTATCGAAGCCGCTCGGCACGTGGTTGCAACGGCACGTTACAACAGACGGTGACCCGGCAGATACTGAGGTTATGCGCATTGACCGCCGCGAAACGAATTGGTTTGGGCGGCAGGTCGTGATCTATCGCGTTGATACAGTTTCATCGTAGATGAGCGCAACCCTGTGAGCGAAACCCCACGCTTCTACATTTTCCACGGCGATGACGAGTTCAATCTGAGTAAAACCGTCAACAAAATGCGTGCTGACATGGCCGAGATCGACAGTGCTGGCCTGAACACCGCCGAGTTTGACGGGCCGGATACAACGGCAGCGGATGTGCTGTCTGCCGTGAGCGCGTTTCCCTTCCTGGCAGATCGGCGGTTGGTCATCGTAAAGGGTCTAATCGCCCACATCACGCGCAAGGGCGCGGGTGAAACGGGTAAAAAGCAGGTGAACCGCCTGTTGGATGATTTGCCCCATTTACCCGAGTGGGCGCGTCTCGTTTTCGTTGAGCGTCAGAAAGTGCCCGCTAACAGCAAGCTGCTCAAACTCGCTCAGTCTGATCCGGGCGGCTTCGAGAAGACATTCGCCGCACCGAAAGACCTGACGAGTTGGTTAATGCAGCACGCCAAAGCCGAATACGAAACCGTGTTGGAACCCGCCGGTGCTTACGCGATATCGTCAGTGGTGCAGGGTGACTTGCGTAGAGCGGATAACGAACTGCTCAAGCTGGCCAGTTACACAGGTGGTGAACCTATCACTGAGGAGACGGTCGCACTGCTGACGCCTTACACTTCGGAAACGCGCATCTGGGATATGATTGATGCGATGGCCGCTGGAAGAGGTGACCAGGCAATGACGATGTTGCATCAGGTGCTTGCTGAACCCGATCAGGATGGGTTCAGGGTGTGGGCGCTTTTTGTGCGCCAGTTCAGGTTGATGCTGCTGGCAAAAGAGCATTTAGAAAGTGGCGGTACAACGGCTACCCTACCTGATGCCATTGGCATTAAATCGTTCCAGGCGCGCAAGCTGCCGGGGCAAGTTCACCCATTTTCGCTGGAAAACCTCGAAAACATTTACCGAAAACTTCTCGAATATGACACACAGGTCAAAACGGGGCAAATGAGCATTGAACTGGCACTAGATGTGCTGGTTGCTAACGTTGCGCGCTGAATGCTGCAACCCTACGGCTGCCTCCGCCGTATAGTGTTTGTGGCATTTGTGTAACTTTTCATGGAGAACCTTTCAACAATGTCTCGCAGTCGTGTTGCAAATTGGGCGATCATTGGGTTCGCGGTTGTTGGCGCTATCGTTGTGCTGCCAACACTGTTGCAGGTTTCTTTTGGGCTGATGGGGTTGCTAATCGCAGCAGTCATCTGGATGTTTGCTGGAGCGCTGGCTGGGCGCATTTTGCGAGGCAGAGGCTATGGGCCAGTGGCCGATGTTGCATTGGGTTTTGTGGGTGGGCTGGTTGGTACCCAGCTCTTTCAACTGATCGGGCTGGGCTGGTTGGTGCAGATTCCAATATTAGGCGCTGTGGTTGCTGGGGCTGCCGGAGCCGTGCTTTTTGTTTTCCTGGTACGACTATTCAACAGTGATTTCGCCCGCTAACGCAGGCTTTCGTACAATGCCTCTAGCTGTTCTGCGACTGAGTTCCACGTAAAGCAGTCTTCGATAAGGTGACGGGCCGCGTGGCCCATTTGAGAGCGGGTTTGGGCATCGCTCAACAATGCATCTATTGCCACGGCGATAGTCGCTTCGTCAACAGGCGCTTCTATCCCCGCATTATTTGCTGCTACTTCGGGTAGATTGCACCCTGGCGATACAATTACCGGCACCGCAGCAGCCATTGCCTCAAGTACGGCCATGGGTAGGCCCTCTCCCACTGCAGGGAGCGCAAATACATCCGCGGCGGCCAAGGCTGCCAACCGTTCCTCACCATCCAGATAACCCGTCAACACAATGCGGTCGTCTTTTGCTGCTAACTGATTGAGTAGGTAGCCCAGTCCATCATCCGGGCCTGCAATAACGAGTTTAACATCGGATGTTTGTAACTTCCGCATGGAACGCGCCAGCAAATCTACCCCCTTGCGTGGATGCAACCGTCCCATGAACAAGATGATGGCTGCGTCACCCAGACCAAAGCGCTGTCTGAATGCAGCGCCGTCTGGCAATGTATCAAACTCTGCCAGGTCAATGCCATTTGGAATGATAACGTGCCGGCTGTGCGCAGATATGCGTTGCCACAATGCTTGTGCCTCGTTGCTTTCCTGCTCGGTTAACCCGACGACGGCCTCGAAACAGCGGGCCATTGCTGGACTGATTACCGCATCCCATGCAGATTTGAGCGTGGCGCGCCCGGTGCCATGTGGAAGCGTACCATGTGGTGAGAGTATGAGTGGAACGCGGTGCCTTTGCGCAATCGGGCTGACGACAAGATTTTCCGTTGTGCGGAACTCGTGGCAATGAACAACATCGGCAGATGGGATGATGCGTTTTGCTTCGCTGTACATACCCATTGGTGTTGATAGGTTAGCAGCGCCGCGCAGCCATTGTGACAGATTCCGACTACGCATGACCTGCACACCGTTATGGGTCTCTTTTTTAAGGTCAAGCCGTTGATTAGGAGAAAGCGCGTCTGTGGTTAGCACAGTGACGGTGTGCCCGCGTTTTGCGGCTGCTGCCGCCATCCCCTCGACGGCCCGTGGTACCCCACCAAAAGCATATGCAGGCGCATAATATGGCGTCACATGTACAATGTGCATGGTCAGGGAGATGGGGTGTAAGGCGCAATGTGAAAGTTAACTTCTTGCCTTAGCGTCTCATTGAGTGGCAGATTGTAGTCACTGGCGCTGCTGCGTAGTTGCGCAATGCCCTGCGCTATTTCGTCGTCAGACATAGACCACGTTGACGACCAAATGCGATTCACCAAGCTGTCGATGTAGTCCTGCGGGGTGCGGTCCGCATAGTAGGTTATTTGTTGAACCTCACCTGCGATTTGCCAGCCTGCCTCGTCCAGAAATTGGCTGCTACTGAAGTTCTCGTAGCCAATACCGGTGCGCTTTTTCAGCACACGACGCCATGTATCCAGAAAGTGCGTGTTCTCATGGGTCGTCCAGGAGTAGAGAAGCAGACCACTTGGTTTGAGTAGCCGCCTAATCTCTAACAGCGCCGTTTGCCAGTCTGGGATGAGGTGAAATACATGTGTGATAATCGCAATGTCGAAGGCATTTGGCTGTAGCGGTATGCTCATTGCGTCACCCTGGACGGTGTAAACAGACTCATTTTCTTGCTTTTGGCGTAGCTGCTGAAGCATCGGCGCAGACAGGTCAACCCCGACGACGGTTGCCCCGCTTAGCTTGGCCAGCGGCAGCGCAATGCGACCGGTACCAATCCCCGGCTCTACGATTCGAGTCGCTTCAGTAATGCGCCCGGCTACCTGAAACTTTTCCGCAACGTGTTGCTCAGTGCCGTGTGGAAATCCACGCGTGTCATCATAGAAGCCTGCTGCTCGGTCAAATACAACCGATGTATCCATGTAATTTTTACCGTTCTGGCTGCTTGCTACCGCAACTGTAGCCGATCTCCGTGCGCTTTGCTAATCCGCTACTTTTTCCAGTTGTGCCCGCAGGTATGATTCCATAAAGCCATTCAGGTCGCCATCAAGCACGCCGTCAGGATTGCCGACTTCGTAGCTCGTGCGCATATCCTTCACCATGCGATAGGGATGCAGCACATAGGAACGGATTTGATTTCCCCAGCCTGCGTCTACATTCTCGCCTTTTAGCTCGGCCAGTTCAGCCTCTTGCTTTTTGCGCTCCATCTCGAACAGACGCGCTTTGAGGATTTGAATGGCACGGTCGCGGTTCTGCGCCTGGCTGCGCTGATTTTGACACTGCACGACGGTACCTGTTGGAACGTGTGTGATGCGTACAGCCGTATCGTTTTTCTGGACGTGCTGCCCACCTGCTCCACCTGCGCGGTAGGTGTCGATGCGAAGATCGTTCGCGTCAATTTCGATCTCAATGTCGTCCTGGATGTCTGGCCACAGTTCGACCTTGGCAAATGAGGTGTGGCGTCGCGCCGATGAGTCAAACGGACTCTGTCTCACCAGCCTATGTACGCCCTGCTCGCTTTGTAGGTAACCGTAGGGGTAGTCCCCACCACGGACGCTCGCGGTCATGCTTTTGATGCCCGCTTCTTCACCTTCGCTCCGCTCAATGATCTCAACTTTGTGGCCGTTCTGCTCTGCCCAACGAAGGTACATCCGCTCAAGTATTTCTGCCCAGTCCTGCGCGTCGGTACCGCCGGCCCCCGCATGGATCGAGAGAATGGCATCAGCGGCGTCGTATGGGCCACTGAAGACGGCCTGTAACTCCATCTTTTCCGTGAGGGCTTGCAGCCGGTTGAATTCTTCTATCAATTCGTCGCCCAGGTCGTCGCCATCAAGTTGCGCCAGTTCGAGCGCGTCGTTGACCTGCTGCGACAGTTTTTGCCAGCGCTCCACTTCTTCTTTGAGGCGAGACATAGCTTGCATCAGCTTTTGCGCTGATTGCGGGTCGTCCCATAGGTCAGGAGCGGCGGCTCGCTTTTCCATATCCTTAACTTGCTCGGCTTTTGTCGCGATGTCGAGCCGTGCAGTGAGGCCGTCAACCTTCTGTTTAATCCCGTCGAGTTGTGATGCAATGGGTTCCATAGATTTATGTCCTTTGGTGGTAGAACCGCACGCTTTTTGGAGTTGCGCACGGATCAATAATTTTGCTGAATGGGTGTGGGTTGCGGTCGCCGGGTGGCGTGATACAGGTATGCCGTTGCAGTGTTTGGGGCTGTCAGTTCTCGTCGAATAGACTGTCGATGAATAGGTCAGGGTCGAAGCGGGCAAGGTCTTCCAGGCCTTCGCCCAAGCCAACATAATGCACGGGTAGGCCAAGTTCATTGAAAATTGAGAAAACCATGCCACCCTTGGCAGAGCCGTCCAACTTCGTGACGATGACGCCCGTCACATCAACAACTTCCTGAAACTTCTTTGCCTGCTGCAAGGCGTTTTGCCCGGTTGTGCCATCCAGCACCAGCAAAACCTCATGGGGTGCTTGATGAACGGTTTTTTGAGCGACGAACTTGATCTTCGCAAGCTCTTCCATCAAGTTGTAGTTACTGTGCAAGCGTCCCGCCGTGTCGATAATCAGAGTATCTAACTTGCGGGCGCGTGCAGCTGATGTCGCATCAAATACGACGGAGCCGGGGTCAGAGTTGGCCTTGTTGGCGATTACAGGTACGTCAATGCGTTGGCCCCAGGTTTGTAGTTGTTCAATCGCAGCGGCACGAAAGGTGTCGCCCGCAGCTAAAATGACCGCGCGCCCCTGCTGCTTAAGGTGGTTGGCAAGTTTGGCAATTGAGGTTGTTTTGCCAGAGCCATTGACACCGACAATCAAGATCACGGACAAACTGCGGCCTGTTAAGTCAAGCTCAGGCGGGGGGGCCACGAGTTCGCGCAGCGCTTCCTTCAGGATGTCCTCAGCGCCTTCAACAGTCACAACCCCTTCACGCTTTACACGCTCTTGTACGTTATCTAAGATGCGGGTGGTCGTGTTTACACCCAGGTCTGCTTGGATGAGCAGTGCTTCGATGTCTTCCCAGGTTTCTTCGTCAATTTCCGACGCACCGATGAGTTGGGAGATGCGCCCAAAGAAAGAGTTACGCGTTTTGGACATCCCACGCCGAAAAAGCCCCACTTCGGATACCTCGTTGTTTTGCGGATAGTGAATGAAATGAGTATACAACCCGCCTGAACCCGACACAAGACTACTCACTAGCTGGCAAATTGCGGCAGCACGCTATAATGGGCCAGTCTGGTTGCGGTGCAGCCAGCACCACTTGATGTAATCAGGAGCAGTGCCATGACACGGCGCGTTGTTGTTACCGGCATGGGGGCCATTACCCCGGTCGGCAATACGGTTCACCAAAGCTGGTGTGCCTTGCTCAACGGTGAAAGCGGAATTGGTGCGATTACGCACTTTGATGCCACCAACTTCGATGTCAAAATTGCTGGAGAAATTAAAAACTGGGATGCAGCGGCGGCTACTTCTGCCAAGCTAGCTCGGCGTCTGGATCGGTATCAACTGCTGGCTAATGCGGCTATGCAACAGGCTGTAGACCACGCTGGGATTGCCCTCGAAACCGAGTCCCAACGCCTGCGAACTGGCGTGGTTATCGGGTCATCCATCGGCGGCATGACGAGTTTTTCGCAACAGCTACACAATATCGACCAGAACGGGCCACGTCGCATGTCGGCGTTTGGCATCCCTAGCTTTATGACGACCGTTGGCAGCAGCTTGAGCAGCATTGAGTTGGGTGCCTATGGGCCGTCGTATATCATCACGTCGGCCTGTGCAACGGGCAGTGATTGCATCGGCCACGCATTCGATCAAATTCGCCTGGGGCGGATGGATGTAATGGTGGCTGGCGCTGGTGAAGCGCCGATCTTGCCGAATTCCATCGCGGGGTTTGATCGACTTGGTGCTTGCTCACATGAGCTTGATGAACCGCACAAGGCGATGCGTCCCTTTGATGTGGATCGCACAGGTTTGGTCGTGTCTGAAGGAGCAGCGGTTTTAGTGCTTGAATCGCTCCAACATGCCCAGCAGCGCGGCGCGGCAATTTTGGCAGAAATTGTGGGCTATGGTGCCTCATCCGACGCGTATCATATGGTTGCCCCTCATCCCGAAGGTCGTGGCGCGGCGATTGCGATGCGGCGCGCATTGGCGGACGCACATGTGGAAACCGAGCAGGTTGACTACATCAATGCGCATGGAACAGCCACACCATTAAATGATGGAATGGAGACCCTGGCAATCAAGACTGTATTTGGCGAGGGAGCTTATAATATTCCCGTAAGCTCGACAAAAAGTATGACAGGGCACGCTATGGGAGCGACGGCTGCGATGGAGGCTGTTTTTTCGGTCATGGCGTTACGTGAGCAAGTTGTGCCTCCCACGATTAACCTCGTCACACCAGACCCAGCTTGCGACCTGGACTACGTTCCGCACGAGGCCAGACCGATTCCGTTAACTCACGTCATGAGCAATGCTTTTGGGTTTGGTGGCCATAACGCTGTATTGGTATTCAAACGTTTTTGAGGTGTATTTCATGTGTGAAGCAGATCGCGAACTGCCAATTTCACTTGATGTTTTGCAGGAACAACTCGACATCCGCTTTGGTGAGCGTTCCCTACTGGAACAAGCCATGACGCACAGGTCGTATGTACACGAAACCGATAACCCCATCACGGATAATGAACGCTTGGAGTTCCTGGGGGATGCGGTCTTGAACTTCCTGTCGGCGGATATGCTATACGCGTACTTTCCAGACCGCTCTGAGGGGTGGTTGACGCGTTTGCGGGCGGCTTTGGTGCGAACGGAATCGCTGCGTGAGCTTGCCCTGGAATGCAACTTGGGGGACGCGCTGCGGATGGGTAAGGGAGAAGAGAACAGTGGCGGTCGCCAGCGCAAAACGAACCTGTGTGCGGCATTTGAGGCACTAGTCGGGGCATTGTACTTGGATCAGGGTATCGAGGCGGTGCGTGTGTTTGTGATTCCCATGCTGACGCAGCGGCTGGATACTGTCATTGAAGAAGCGTCCTATCAGGATGCACGCACGCTGCTCCAGGAGTGGAGCCAGGCAGAGCGGGGCATTACGCCCGTCTATACCATTGTGAGCGAATCCGGCCCCGATCATGAGAAGGAATACGAGGCCGAGGTCGTGATTGATGAGCATGTGGCAGGGCGTGGTGTTGGCCGCAGCAAGCGGGCTGCGGCTCAGTCAGCGGCTCGTGATGCGCTCGAAACAATTGAGGTTGACCCAGACAACGCGACCAACGAAGGGACGTAGGCTAACTAGGGCTGAGTTAATGTGATGCCAACCGATGCCAGCCGATGGTCAGAGGCAGCGTTAGGCATTACGTTGACGCCGAGTGCAACCTGGGGGTAAATCCATACATAATCCACACGGGCGCTAAGGTTGGTACGAACTAGGGTTGCCGAGCGCTCGATAGGCGAACCCGCGAATGGGTCGTTGAAGCCAACAGCACTCATGCGCTCAATGAGGGGTGAATCTGGAATGTTGTTGAACGTGCCGCCGACAACGGTATAGCCTAGCTGCCGGTTCGGATGATGCTGGCCGATGATCCCGATGATCTGTTCAAGTTGGCGCTGCTGGTCTTGTTCTTGCGCTTCAATGGGACGGTCGGCACTGTTAAGCAGCAGGCCAAGCCATGTGTTGTATACCGTCACAATGGTGTCGTCTGCCGGGCGAATTTGTACGCGTTGTAGGCCGGTTTGCTGCCCAATGCCAGATAGGATTTCACCGTCTGCGAAAACGATCTCAGCCTGGGAAAGCACGGCAAGCCCCTGTAAGCCCTCATTGGTCGGGAACATGCGTGTGTCCATGCCAAGGCGGCGCGCTAACCACAACGACTGATCCACGCCAAAGCTGGTCAAGCGGCCCGCTTCCACTTCCTGGAGCATGACCACGTTTGTGCCGCTTTGGTCGATTGTTTGGGCAATCGCCTCAAGGCTGAATGCGTAGTACTCGCTGTAGCCGCCGTGAATGTTGTAGGTACCTACGCGCAGGCTATCGGTTGCTGGCACACCAAAAATCAGCGGGGGTTGGGCGAGTGTCGCACCGAGAACGGCGGCCCCCACCACGAATCCGGCTCTGAGTACATTTTGAAAGGCCGTACTCGCGCTGCGCCATACAATGCGGCGCTGTGTGCGGATGAGCGGCAGCGCCGCAATGAAGGCGGCCAGCAAAATGACGGCATACCCCAAGCCCCGAAATCCGCGCAGCAGTGGCACGACGACGTTATTGAAGCCCTGTAAGAAGGGTATGACGATGCTGTCAAGCAGCTCACTTTGGGTAGTGACATCGGTGACTAAGGGCTGCACATAGGCGTATTCGTATGTGAAGTAGTCGAACAGCACGAATAGGGCGAAGATCAGGGTGCCCAGTGTAATCCACAACCCGCCTAAGTTACGTTCGCGTTCTGCTTGTGGACGCACAAGCCACCACCAGATCATGCTCATACCAAACTGAGCCGTGATAAATCCAGCAGCCGAGAGTGGCCCAGAAAAGCGTGTGCCTAGCGCCAGCATAAACGCGACCAATAGCAACCACACCCATCCACGCACGGCGGCATCGAATACGCCAGTGAGTTGCCGAGCAAACGTGCGCGTTGTTCCGAGCAAAGGCAGCAGCGTTGCGACCAGTAGGGCAGGCACAACCAGTGGGTACGTAACGCGAGAGCGGTTTGCAACAGCGTTGGGTAAGCTCAGCAGTGATAGTTCCAGAAACAGCAGTGCGCCAAAGCCAAGGCCACCCCAAAATGTCAGTAGACCGCGTTCTTTCCTTTCGGTGCGGCGGTCAATAAAGTAGTTGACAACAGCCAAGAAGACGACAACAAAAAAGAGTGTCAACTGAGTTGAAAAGAACGTCGGTGACCATGTAGGGTCAAGGGTATTGCCCGATGTGCGAATAATCTGGTCGGCGGTAAATGCTAGAATCATGCTGTGCGGGAAGATCGTGTGGCTGTGGCGGGTTAGCAGCGCAACGTAAAATAAGCCACTGCCCACCGTCAACGCTGATGCCGTTGCCGTTGTGATGTTCACATCAGCGACCATCAGTGTGCGCCCGCTGGCCACGGCAAGCGCCGCCAGGATCATCACAAATCGAAAGCGTGCTACGACGACGGCAAGCAGGGGCAGCGCCAGCATGTAAACCAGAAACAGCAATTCCTGGCTCACAACTTCCCATTGAACCACACCGGGGGTGTTGGCAAGTTGTGCGATAACCTCAGCTTGAAGCCGCGAGACTAACGCTGCGCTGCCGATTCGGCTGAAGTAGGTGCCGATGAGAAAGCGCAAGGCCTGTATAAAAAAGAGTAGAATTAGGCTCGCTTCTAACGTCCGCAAGAACTGGCCATTCAGTCCAAAAACGGTGATGAGTCGGCGCATAGTGATCTCGTCTGGTGAGTTGCTACGGGTATCAGGGGTATAGAGTAGTGTAAACGACGCCGAAATAAAATGCTGAGCGCAGGATGATGTAAAGCGCTTTTACGGCCCCGCTGCCCTACGGTAATATCAATATACGGTGATTTATGATAATGGGGAAACAGGCAATTATGACAAAACGAATTGGCATTCTCACTTCTGGGGGAGACTCCCCCGGTTTGAACGCTGCGATACGCGGTGTTGGGAAGTCCGCTATCTATAACTATGGGATGGAAGTGATTGGCTTTAAAGATGGCTTTCGTGGATTGGCTGAAAATCGAACGGTGCCACTGGATGCTGACCATTTATCTGGCATTTTGACGCTGGGAGGTACTATCCTGGGGACAAGTCGGGATAAGCCTCACAAAATGCCTGTCAACGGCAAAAAGGTTGATATGACCGACACGATTGTGGAGGTGGTCAATCATCACGAATTAGATGCGCTGATTTGTTTGGGGGGCGGTGGCACAGCCAAAAACGCCTATCAACTGCATCAGAAGGGCGTCAACGTGATTACCCTGCCCAAGACAATTGACAACGACGTTTGGGGTACGGACGTCACATTTGGCTTCGACACGGCCATGAGTATCGCTACGGAGGCGATAGACCGCCTGCACAGCACCGCTCACAGCCACTATCGCATCATTGTGGTGGAGGTGATGGGGCACAACACGGGCTGGTTGACGTTGGCAGCGGGTATTGCTGGTGGTGCTGATGTGATCCTTATTCCGGAAATCCCCTATGATGTGAACCGGGTAGCCGCCGCCATTCTTGACCGCCGCCGCGCAGGGAAAGACTTTAGCATTGTTGCAGTCGCAGAAGGGGCTATGTCTAGTGGGCTGTATACGCGCACGGTGGCTGCGCGAGATAAGTTAGACAATGCACAGACGCAGGCGGACAAGCCAGCAAAGAAGCAGGCGAAGGCCGAGCTTGCCGACATCGAAGAAGAGGCGAGCGAAAGTACGCGCCAGCTTTCGCGGCAACTGGAACGCCTGACCGGGTTGGAGTCACGGGTGACGATTTTAGGGTACGTGCAGCGCGGCGGCACGCCTTCCGCATTGGATCGCTTGTTGGCCACACGCCTTGGCACGGCAGCGGCTCACCTGGTTGCCGAGGGTGTGTTTGGGGTTATGGTGGCTGTAAGGGGGGACGGTACGGAAACCGTTCCCCTCGAGGAGATTGTTGGCAAGCGTAAGAGTGTCCCGTTGGATCATCCCTGGGTGGAGGCGGCGCGCAACACCGGAATTGCTTTTGGCGATTAGCGGAAGTCCTTGACGCGCCCTTGGAAGCAAGCTTCACACATACCATAGGGATATTTAGCCGGGAGTTCCTTACCGCACTGCGAACATACTTTCACCTGCTTGATGCGCTTAAGGAGGGCTTCGTCAATGCTTTCTGACCATTCCTGGCGCATCTCACGGACATCGTTTAAATCTGGTGCAAGCTCTTGGAACTCCTCGCGGTGCCCCAGCCACATGTAAATATCAGCACAGGCAATGCTGAATTCACTGGCATCTAATTCAAAGGTGGTGTTGATAGCCTCTGGTGGTGGCGGTGGCAGTGGCATGGGTTGCAAAGCAATCAGCGCCTTGCTGCACTGACGCCAATACGTGCGTGTACTCTCTCGCGTGGGGGCGTTAATCAGCTTGACGGAGGCAGCAAGGCCAAGCTCGGCAATTTCGTCGTCGCTGAGCATTTGTGCCAGACTAACGCGCTCTTCCAGGTCAGCAATTTTAACAATGTTGCGTAGTCCTTGCGGAATAGAGCGGAGCTTGGCCCATTCCACGAGCTTGTCGGACAGATGGCCTGGGATGAGTTCAAGGTCTTGCAGCGTGGGGGCAACCCGTGCGTGAGAAAGCGCTGGCGGGTTTTGGTAGAAGGCTTTGCGCAAAAAGCGAACATTCTGACGGGTTGTGGCACCCACTGTGCCCACTTCAGACAAGCCGTAGCGCCCTGCGCGACCGCCGATCTGCTGAACCTCCTCTGGGAACAGCTTGCGAACACGCTTGCCATCGAATTTATCGACCTCGTAAAAGCAGACGTTGTCCGCTGGTAAGTTCAAGCCCATGCCAACCGCATCCGTCGCCACGCAAATTTCCGTCTCGCCCGCCGCAAAGCGCTCTGACTGACGGCGGCGCACTTCTGGGGGCAGGCTGCCGTACACAACCGATACCGTGCGCCCGCGCCGCTCTAACTCTTCTTTCAATTCCAGCACACGCCGCCGGGAAAATGCAACGAGGATTGTTTGGGGCGGCAGGTTGCGCAGTGACCAGGCTTCATCAGCCACCTGTATTGGTGTCAGGCGGTGATGCTCCTGCACAATTAAGTTGAGGTCAGCAGCCTCTGCCATACGCTCAATCAACGGGCGGGCCGTTACCGGGGCAATCATGTGAATATCTGGGCAGTTGGCTTCGATCATAGCCCGCGTCCACGCCCAGCCACGGTCGCTGTCGGCTAGCATTTGCGCCTCGTCAATAATGATGCACTGTCCGCTATTCGTTGCGTTGAACATCTCGATGGTCGCCGCTGTGAATTTAGCCCCTTCTACGGGAATGTACTCCTCACCTGTGAGCAGGTTGCAGGGTACGCCGCGCTGGTTAAGCCGATCAAAGATCTCATAGGCCAGCAGGCGTAGCGGCGCTAAATACCACCCACTGCCAGCGTCAACAAGCGCGTTGAGTGAATCATGGGTTTTGCCGCTGTTGGGCGGGCCAACGTGGAGCGTAATCTTCTGTGTGCCACGCTCTTCGTGCGTCCAATCTGGGAAGACAGCCATAAGCGCCGCTTTGAGCGCTTCTGTGCGGTTTCGTTCCTCTTGTTTGCGCTTGCGCTTAACGGCGCGGGCGGCCTCAACCTGCTTTAGATAGGCTTCCTCTTGCTCTAACAGGTTGGACTGGTAGCCAGCGTAGGTTTGAGGCAAGCCCCACAGCCCACGAACTTCACCCCACTCCGGGCGTTTGGTATCGGCACCAATGCGTTTGAGCTTGCGTGCAACGGTTTTGGTACTCATGTTGGTGATGAGGGCGATGTCGCGGGTGTGAACGATTTCGTACATGGCGACGCGTTCGCGCTCGTCCGGGTCGTTTACGACTTCTTCGACCGTTTCTGCCGGTAGCCGCACGATACCGTCAGGGTCAACGAATGAGGGCAGCACCTCAAGGATGAGCGCTTCTTCGATGGTGCCGCGCTTCAGGTTGAGACGGGCGGCGGCGTCTTCGACTTCGTAGGAACGAGCAATGGTGCGGACACGCTGTTTGTTACCGTCCTCGGCGTCGGGGCGCAGGACGGCTCCGGCAAACTCTAACGCACGCTCCCATGTGTCTGCGGGTTCATATTTCACGTTGTTTGATATTCCAGTGCTAAATTACAGAACTGAAATAATGATAAAGGTGGATAAGCTTAAGAACAGGGGAGACTTCGTTAAAATTTCTGCGACGGTCACGGTGTGAGCTACTCAGAGTTGACGAGCCTGAAGCCATGCCCCCGCATGGTAACGATGTATTGATGCTGGTCATCTAACTCGGCTAATCGGTCGCGCAGGCGGCGCACGAGGGCGTCTATCGCCTGTTCACTGACGCCTTCACCATTGCGGGCGTCGGGCCAAACGGTTTCCACAACGGCATCACGGGAGCAAACACTGCCAGAGTGAATGTACAGCAGTTCCAGCAGGCGATACTGCGGTGGGCTGAGCGGCGGGTCAAGCTCGCTATCATCAATGAAAACCCGGCGCGCTTCACGATCTAAGCGCAGGCGTCCGCCAATAGAGGCAGGTGGGTCAAACGGCAGCGGGGCGGTTGCGCCGGAGTCGATGAATTGCAACCGAACCACAAGCGCAAGGTGAATTTCGTCACCATCATTGAGGCGGTGTGTGCCCTTAATCTGCTGGGAGTTAAGCCAGGTTCCGTTTTTGCTATCCAAATCCTCAATGTGATAGTGTTCTCCGTCTGTGAACACACGGATGTGCTGCCGCGATATTTGTCGCTTGGGGATGATGATATCGCTTTCCTCGCCGCGCCCGATAGTCACTTCTGGGCTTAACAGCGCCCAGTGTTGCCGAGGTTTGTAGTCTTCTTGCAGCTCAATCAGGATTGGATGTTCGGCCTGTTGGTTGTTGGTGTCGCTCATGGTTTATGCTCCCTCCCTAACCTCGTTTGGTTCGGTTCAGGACTTGCTTACTTGCCCACTAATCAATGCAGTCGCAAATTGGCTTATATCGGTTCCAATTTTTCATCTGCGAGTATATCACGAACCCACGTTGGCTGCGGGAGGTGGAATTGTGACGGGTGGAGATTGCATGAGGCCAGTTACCAACCCCTGATCTGGAAAGATTGGCGTCGGGGTGAGCGCTCCCACCGCAGGAACCGCTCCTGGTGCAAGCCCTCGATAGTATGCCGTGACCGTTGCCCCGCCTCCCAATAGCCCGGCGTCAAGTTGATTGCGCTGTAGGGTGATCCTATGGATACAGCGCTGCTGTGGCCCAAGCACACGGACACGGTCTAATGGATAGGCAGCCGGGTCGTTGCGCAGGTTAACCCCTGGGGTAAAAATGTTGCTGGCGGGGTTAAAGGTCACGCCGAGGCCGCTCGTGTTATTATCCCCAATGATAACTTCTTCTGGCGTGTACACGATAGGAACGGTGCCCATCGAGTCGTTTATCAGCAGAATGCGGATGATGAAGTTGGTCGCGTCATCTGCTGGGATGGCGTTGGTGCGAACTAGCAACCGCAAGGGTTGGTTATCTGCAACAGTGCGCCCCACAACAGATTGGTGATAGGCGAGGTCGTTAGGAGACTCTAAAACGCTGCATGGCAGGGCTTCGTCTACACCAGGGCCGGGCACTTGAGTAATCAAAAAGCGAAAGAATTCGTCCCCGGCCAGCGAAAACAACATGATGACCAGAAAGATGCCGATCAGGGACTGCCGATTGAAGCGTTCTTGTAGGTTGCGAATCATTGGATTGCCTTCAGCCAGGATTCAGTTTTCTGAATTAGGCGGTCTGTTGCTAACGCGGTGCTATTGTGCCATAAAATGCCGTTGTCGTGACCGCGAAACCACGTGTACTGGCGTCGGATGAAGTCGTGAGTGATATGCTTGGTGGCCTCGATGGCTGCTTCTAGTGTTGTTTCGCCAAGCAGATGCGCAGCAAGCTGCTTATAGCCGATGCCACTCATAGCGGGGAGTGTTGGAGTATATTCGCGGTCGAGCAGCCACTGCACTTCGCCAAGCAGTCCGCTCTCCATCATCATATCCACGCGCCTATCAGCACGTTCGTATAAAACATCACGCGCCATCTCCATCCCGTAGGTCAGTATCTCATAAGACGGAGGCTTTTTTTGCTGCAATTCGGTGATGGGGGTACCGGTTTCAATGCATACCTCAAGCGCTCGGATAACGCGGCGTACATTGTTGGGATGTATTTTTTTGGCGGCTTCTGCATCCAGTGCCCGCAAGCGCTGATGAAGCGCATCGGCCCCGTTATCTTTGGCGTAGGTCTCAAGTTTGTTCCTGAGTGCATCATTGGGTGGCACTTCTGGAATTGACCAACCTTCCTCAACTGCTGTGATGTATTGCCCCGTCCCACCGACCAGCAACGGCAGGCGTCCACGCTGGTGAATGCCGTCAATCGCTGCGTAGGCCATGCGCTGATATTGCGCGAGTGACAGATTCTCGTTTGGATTCACGACATCAATCAGATGGTGAACGGCCTGACGCTGTTCATTGGCAGTGGGTTTGGCCGTGCCAATATCCATATAGTGGTAAATCTGGCGGCTGTCTGCGCCGACGATTTCACCGTTGAGTTCTTGGGCCAGTGTGATGGCGAGCCTGGTTTTGCCGACGGCTGTGGGGCCAAGAATAACGACGAGAGGCTGCTTGTTACCAGTCAAGAGCGTCCTCTATGTGTTCGATTTGCGGCGGCTGATTGTTCCATAACGCGACGGCAATGACGTCAATGCGCCAAACTGTATTTTCGTTTATCTCATGCTCGGTGAGGTAAGTTTGGGTTGCTGCGACTAGTTTGCTGCGTTTGGCTGGTGTGATGCTGGCAAACGCACTCTCGGTCGTTGGGGCGCGCCGTGTACGCACTTCAACAAATATGAGATTATCGGTTTGCTTGGCAACGATGTCGATTTCACCGTATTGGCAGTGCCAGTTCGTCGTGACGACCTCATAGCCGTTGCGCTTCAGGAATTCCGCAGCGAGCGCTTCACCGTGATTTCCAGCGCGTTTTTGTGGTGTTTGCATTGGGTTTATTTGACTGTTGGATTCGTGTGCAACGTAAATTATAGCGCAACCCGTGTGAGCGGGGTGTTGTACTGGGAAAAATTGCGGTAATATCTGCCAGTCTTCCCGATAACGGTAAAATTGACAAGTTTTGGGTCACAACGTTGCTTGTGGCTGCTTTGTAATCATCAAAGAGAGGTCGTGTGAAAGATGGATTTCTTTGCAAATAGTGCAACTTGGCTTGCACTTATCGTTAGTTTGATAGGCGTGGCCTACGCCTGGCAGACGGCGCAGTGGGTACTCAAGCAAGAAGCCGGCGATGCCACCTTGACGAAGATTTCAGGTGCAATTCAGGAAGGCTCTCAGGCCTTTTTGCAACGTGAATACCGCTACGTGTCTTACGTGGTGGCGGTTGTGTTCGTCGTGTTGCTTATCCTTGGCTTTGTTCCTAGCTTCAATATGAGTCCGTTAACGGCGCTGGCTTTTGTTGTGGGTGCGTTGGCGTCTGGCGCGGCTGGCTATGCTGGGATGACAATTGCGACGAGTGCAAACGTGCGCACTACCCAGGCATCCTCACGGAGCTTGAACGAAGGCTTACAGGTGGCGTTCGCTAGTGGTTCTGTGATGGGCACAACGGTTGTGTCTCTGGCGTTGTTGGGCATTAGTGTGTTGTTCGTCCTATTCTCGTTGGGTCTGGATCGTGCGTCAGCAGCAGCAGCATTGGCTGGCTTCGGTTTTGGTGGCACAACGATTGCGCTTTTCGCCCGTGTGGGTGGTGGCATCTATACAAAGGCTGCGGATGTGGGCGCTGACCTCGTGGGCAAGACTGAGGCAGGCATCCCTGAAGACGACCCGCGCAACCCGGCTGTGATCGCGGACAACGTGGGTGACAACGTGGGTGACGTTGCTGGTATGGGGTCTGACCTGTTCGAGAGCTACGCCAGCTCAATCATCGCTGCCATGTCCCTAGCCACGCTGGGCGGTTTGACGAGTGCGACACTCGCTGCCGATCAGTTGGCGCTGCGTGGTGTCGCCTTTCCGCTGTTGGTTGCGGCGGGTGGCATCCTGATCGCTATTGGCAGCACTCGCCTCGTCCGCACGGAAGACGGCGCGACGCAGGAAGACCTGCTTGCCAGCCTGCGCACGGGTGTGTGGAGTGCCTCTGCCATTGTAGCGGTGTGGATTATCATTATTGGGCTGCTGCTGGGCCTTGGCTGGGGGGTAATTTTGGCGACGATTGCCGGTTTGGTTGGCGGCGTTGTCATTGGCTTTTTTACGGAGTATTACACGTCAGATACGTACAAACCGACTCAGGAACTATCTCGCAGTGCGCAAGAGGGCGCAGGCATTGTGATTATTCGCGGTTTGGCTGTGGGGATGGAAAGTACACTTGCGCCGGTTGTTGCGGTGATCGTCGTCACGTTGGTTGCGATTGCAGCGGCTGGCTTCTATGGTGTGGCGGTTGCAGCCGTTGGTATGCTGTCCACGCTGGGGATTACATTGGCAACAGATGCTTATGGCCCTGTAGCTGACAACGCAGGCGGCATTGCAGAAATGGCAGACATGGACGAAAGCGTCCGTGAACGTACCGATGCATTGGACAGCCTGGGTAACACGACTGCGGCCACAGGTAAGGGCTTTGCCATCGGCAGTGCAGCTATGACCGCCCTGGCACTGATTGCAGCCTTTATTCAAGCATCAGGCTTGGCCGAAGCGGGTATCTCGCTGACCGATCCTGAGTCCCTGTCTAAGCTGGTGACGGGTTTGCTGGTGGGTTCTGTGCTGCCGTATGTTTTCAGCGCACAAACGATGCTGGCCGTCAGCAAAGCTGCTGGCGAAATTGTGCTTGAGGTGCGGCGTCAATTCGCAGAGATTCCAGGGTTGATGGAAGGTGAAGCCGACCCTGACTATAAGACAGCAGTCGCCATCAGTACGGAAAGTGCGCTGCGCGAGATGGTTGTACCGGGTATTATCGCTATTTCGACGCCAGTCGTGATTGTGCTGTTGGCACTGTTGGGGCGTGGCAACTTCTTGGGGACGTTAGTCGGTGCCGAAACGATGGTCGGCCTATTGCTCGGTTCACTTATCAGCGCATTTAGCCTGGCTGTGATGATGGCCAATGCTGGTGGCGCGTGGGACAACGCCAAAAAGTATATCGAGCGCGGCAACTTCGGTGGTAAGGGCAGTGAGACCCACAAGGCCGCTGTTGTTGGCGACACGGTGGGCGACCCATTTAAGGATACGTCCGGCCCGTCGCTCAACATTTTGCTGAAGTTGTTGGCGATCGTTTCGCTGGTTATCGCACCCTTGTTGTCAACTGGCGTGTAGATGGCTTAGCCCGTTTCTAACACGGTATAACAAAGCGGCGTCCGGCAAGGATGCCGCTTTTTTTTTGGCGGGTCATACTTGCCATAGGTCTTGCACGTTGACCTGTAAACCCGGGACCAGTGGGGTGCTATAAGTGCCATCCTGGAGCTTTACGTCCTGGAAGTGACCTGCATCCGTGAGGCGATAAAAGTGGCATACCGAACGAATGGGGTCGATGACCCAGTATTCCTGGATGCCTGCTTTTTCGTACTCCTCTAGCTTTTCACCGTAGTCCAGCTTAACGCTGCCGCTGGAAACGACTTCAACACAAATTGTGGCAGGGCCGTCAATTATACCACTACTATGCACATCTACATGCCTATCGGGGTGAAGATACACCACATCGGGGCGACGGTACGCAGGAACGGCGGCGAGGTACATAAACACGGGCGCGGTAAAACCAGCCCCAGCGCTTTGCTCAGCGAGGAGCACTGATACACGCTCAACGATTCGGTTGTGCTTAGCGTCAACGGGTGCCGATTTAATCACAACACTCTGCACCCACTCGTAGGCTCCCGCGCCGTACTGTGCCATGAAATCGTCTGCACTCACGCCCTGCGCAACCACCTCACCGAATGTGACCCGATTCAGCGTTTTAGTCTCGTCGTCGGGTAACGTTTGCTTCTCTTTGTCGTCCGTCATGATGTAACCCTTATATTTGTGATCCTCCGCTACCATTCTAGCAGCAACTTTACCAGAGAGCATCACCATAGGCACCCCACCGCCGGGATGGGTCGTGCCGCCTGCGAAGTACAGCCCTTTTACGTCGTGGGCGCGGTTGTTTGGCCGCCGGAAGGCTGTCCATTTGCTATTGGATGACGCGCCGTAAAGTGCGCCCCGGCGGGCGTTGGTCATGCGCTCCAGGTCAGCAGGGGTGTAGATTTGTTCGTAGCGGATGCGCTGGCGTACATCAAGGCCATACCCGGCAAGTTTATCTAGCACGAGATTGCGATACTGCTGTGTGTTTGCGTTCCAGTCATAAGCATCACCGAGCGGTGGCGCATTCACCAGCACAAACCAGTTTTCGCAGCCATCTGGCGCGTGGTCTGGGTCGGTTTTGCCGCTAATGGAGATGTAGATGGTGGGGTCTGCTGGCGGCACACCCCTATCGAAGATGTCTCGGAACTCCGCAGGGTAATCTGACGAGAAGTAGATGTTGTGATGGGCAAGCTGCTCGTTTGTGCCCTCCACGCCCAGCAGCATAATAAACCCGGAACACGATGGCTCCACACTTGTTAGCTCTTCCACACGCTGTTGGGTTGCGATGTTCGATGGCAGCAGCTTTTCATACACCATGGAGACATCAAGATTTGCGACGATAGCATCTGCTTGTACGGTCTGGCCATCCGCTAGGACAACGCCCGTCGCTGTACCCTGTTCCACATTAATCTGCTGTACCCCGCAGCCAGCATTAATTTCGACGCCGAGTTCGAGGGCGAGTTTTTGCAGTCCATCGGCGATGGCATAGATGCCCCCGCGTGGATACCAGACGCCTTCAGTGAGTTCAACATGGGCGATGACGTTGAGTGTCGCTGGGGCGCTGTAAGGGCTAGCCCCGGTATACGTGGCAAAACGCCCAAATAGTTGGCGCAATTTAGGTGATTCAACGAAGCTGTTGATCGCACCGCTCATTGTGCGAAGGGGGTCAACCGCGGGCATTTCATGGAGCGGCACACTCAGAATATCCCACAGTTTGGGCGGGTCGTTGTAGATAAACACTGGGCCGGTGATCCGATGAATGCGGGCAGCGTAGCTTAGGTAACGCAGGTAGCCTTCCACATCGCGCTCGTTGAGTTGGGCAATCTGATCGGTCATCTTTGGTAGGTCACGGCTGGCATCCAGCACTGTGCCATCTGGATAGAAATAGCGCGTGAGTGGCTCAACGGGCAGCAGGGTGATGTAGTCTTCCAGGTTGCGCCCTACAGATGCAAACAAATCATGGAAGACACCACGCATAGTAATCACCGATGGGCCGATGTCCCAGCGGAAGCCTTGTGCGTGATGTTCGTTCATTTTTCCGCCAACGGTTGGGTTCTTTTCGTACACGTTGACATCCCAACCTTGCCCTGCCAGCCGAATGGCCGCAGTTAGCCCCGCAACCCCGGCACCGATAACAATAGCCTTTTTCATGAAACGTCCTTTGCGGATTTTTGTATGATTCGGTCTTTCCAGCGGGGGCCACCATAACGGTAATGCCACCACAAAGCCTGCCCCGCGATGATTGACATCAGGATCACGGAGACGGGCATGAGCAAGGCATCAAGTGGGCGCTGCTTTGTGGTAACCGCAGACAGCATTCGCGTGAGGATGCCAATAGCGATTAGTGCAAGCGCCCAGGCTGCGTTGCTCCAGTTGCCCCGCAGTGAAGCGTTTGCCAGCCATAGCCACGGGAACAAAAATACGAGCCAGTGAAAGGCCCACCCGGCCAACAGTCCAGTCACGCTATTGCCGTATCCAGCGATAATGTTCTTCGCGTAGCCATCACGGACTTCGCGCCAGTTGTTATACATACGACAGGTGACGAGACCGTTGCCATCAGCCATGCGTAACTTGAGGCCGCTGCGCTTGATGCGCTGCGCCAACTGAATGTCTTCCGTGATGTGATCTTTGATGGCTGCATGCCCGCCAACCGTTTGATAGGCTTTGCGCCGGAATACCATACACTGGCCATTTGCCGCAGCGTAGGATGCTATTGGTGCGCGATTTACGGCGATGTGCACTAGATACCCTAGAATCACGAACGCCATCAGCGGAACAACTAGGCGTTCCCCATATGTAGACGAATGCTGGGTTGACCACACGGTAAGTAGGTCAGCGTCCGTTTGATCTGTCAGGTCAACAACCGCCTGGAGTGCGCCAGGTTGCCATTGTACGTCTGCATCCGTGAAGATGAGCCACTCACCGCTGGCCACTTCACTGAGTTGGTGACAGGCCCAGTTTTTGCCTGCCCATCCCGCGGGGAGCGGCTTGCCATTGATGACGCGGACGCGGTTGTCGTTGCGAGCGGCCTGTTGCACGGTGGCGGTCGTTCCATCTGTGGATTGGTCGTCTAATACGATGATCTCAGCAGCGGGATATGACTGAGACACGAGCTTAGAAATAGTTTGGCCTATGATCTCTGCTTCGTTGCGGGCTGGAATAAGAATCGAAATTTTGGGAGTTTGGGCTGCTGATGGGGCGTTCCCAAGGCGAAACATGGTAAACACGTTCAAAATCGTAGTTAATGCAACGACGATGAGCACGACCGTGATGGCAAAAATCAGGATGAGCGGTGCCATAGCTGTGCCACACTGTGTACCCAGGGTTGCACCCCCGGTGGGTTCGGCAGTTCGCGGCGGTGCGTCCAGGCAAGGAAGATCAAAGATGCGACCCAATAGCCCATCCACTCCGGGGGCGCGTTAGTCAGCAGCAGGTAAACGCCCGTGCTGAGTACCATAAGCATCGTCGCCCACGCGCTTTCCTTAACGGAAAAATACCAAAAACCGAGTAACAGGCCGCCTACAGTAATGACTTCCCAAAGTGCAAGACCAACCCAGCCCCCTGCGACCGCTGCTATGGCTTTACCACCTTTGAATCCAAAAAAGATGGGGTAAGCATGGCCAATCGCGGGCGCAATAGCAATCGGCACGATCTGCCAGTCGCGGATGCCAAGCCAAAGATAGGCAATCGCTACGGGAATTGCCGCTTTTAAACAGTCGAAGACGAAAGCGGTAAGTGCCCACTTGGCACCACCCGCCTTGCCGACGTTCGTCACACCGGGGTTGCCATCACCAACTGTAGCAATATCCACGTTTAGGATGTGTGTGGCAATCAGCTTGGAATAAAGGACAGAACCAGACAGGTAGCCAACAGCTATCAGGATGATCGTTCTAAGCATTGGCGGTCCGCAAACGGTACAGGGCCAGCCCGAAAAACGCTCCCATCGCGATGAAGCCAACGATAGCCGGGCCGATTAAGCCCCAGAACACAAGCTGGCCAATGGTTTGCAAAACCCACACAATGCCGTAGATGCTCAGCAGAGGGATCACGGGTAATTCGCTGGGGCGGGTAACCCAGGTGACCAACGCAGCAGTCACAAACCAGCCAACAAAGTTGATCCAGGGAATGCCGAAGTAGCTGAACGATGCGACTTCGTCCCACGTCCACAGGTTCCACCCTACCATTTGCGGGTCAAGAAAGAAGTCCCAGGCGGTCATAGCCAGTCCGCTCACAACAATAAACATGAGTCCACTTGTTTTGCCCGTAATGGCGCGGGCCACAGCCCATGATGGCGGAATCATCATTAACCACGCGCCTGCGATCAAAATGGGCACGCCAAGCAGTTGTGGCTGAAGGGCGTCTGTGTAGTGGTAGTGGCCAAATGGTAGCCCAGTAGCAACCCCTGTTGCTTCTACTGCCCATGTCATCACGATGGTGATGAGGGCGACGCGTAGGGTTTTGGTCATACCCCACGCCTGCCACAGTACCGTCAGAACGCTGCCCATTTGGAGCAGCGTGGTTAGATTAACCCCCCACACGATAGCAACATCGCCGATTGTCCATCGAAGGATGGGCAGTGAAATCATGGACAGAACCCACACCGCAATGAGTAGGTAGATGGGGCGGTCTTGGGTTTGAACGTGTTGAGGCAGGCGCTGTATGGCAGCAAAGTTCATATATTTGCTCCGTATGTGTGATTCCGAGTTAGGGAAGCTGTTGCAGGTAGGCTTCAACGTGGGTGACAACGTCCGACCAATAATCCTTATCGGGACTTAACGGATTGTGCGGTGCGTCAACCTCAATGTACTCAAGCTGACCACCCAGGCGGTTGAGTAATTGCTGGGTCACTTGTGGCTTGACCAGTTCGTCGTCTTTGCCCTGTATGACAAGCGTCGGCACCGTTACTTGCGGTGCGAGTTCGTACCCACCTTGGCCAGCGGCGCGAATTTGATCGAAAACGTTGGTGTTAATTTCCATATCGAGCGTTTGGCGCTGGAACTCCGGGTCGTCAAAGTCGGCATTCGGGAAGAAGTTCTTTGTCCCCTTTTGAAACTCTGGGTCTTGGAAATCTGGCTTGAACAGGCTAAACGGCTTAAAGCGCCGGATAACATGCTTGAGGACGGGCAGCGCTTTCCACAAAAAGTGGTCAATCGTCCAGAAGGGCGCAAACAAAATCAATCCATCGGCATGATGCCGCGCAACCGCTTGAATCGAGAGTGCCCCACCCATCGAATTGCCGATGATAACAACCGTGGTGTGGGTCTTTTTCAGTTCCAGCAACGCAGTATCGACATGGTTTTCCCAGTCAACATGTGACTTTTGCTCAATTGTTTCGATCTCTGGGCCAAAACCGGGCAGCAAGACGCCTTTGGCCGTCCATCCCAGTGCGTTAATGGCTTCTGCGAGGGGGCGCATCTCCTTGGCAGAACCCGGAAACCCGTGGACAAGCAAAACTGCATGGTCTGATGTTCCCTCGAACAAGAAGGGCTGATGTTCTACCCCCTCGAAGGCGTTGATACCGTTCATCATGGTATGTGTGCTTATCCTTTACGCTCATTGTTCATCAGCCAGGCATGAAGCCAGTCAAAAGCAAAAAGAAAGCCGCCCTGGATGATGATGCCCCACCCGTTGCCTCGCATAAGCCGGCTGGTTTTGCCACGTGTGACGATCAGCAAGATCCCACCGATGATGTAAAACACATCAAGTACTCCGTTGATCCATAGGGCGCGAAATAGATTGCGCGATTCACGCTGGGTTACCTCATATGAATAGGGGTTGCTCAACCGTGACCGACGAATGCTCGCTATGCCATCGCCAACCAGAGCAATCAAAGCATTGATGGCACCCCAACTGATTGACTGCATTCCAACGCCGCGAAGCACTTTGTTGCGGTGCTGTTGTAGCCAGATGCCACCAACAATGTTGCCGATGGCCCACACCAGTAGCCTACGCGAGACGGTTGCCTGAAAGCGCCAGATGTCGAAGCGGTTGCGATTCTGTAAGCGTCTCAGCGCATTAATCACGATGAAGCTCCAATCATGGTGCGGTTTGCCTTGCGTCGCTGGAGCCAATTGCGTAGGCTGGCCGGTATGCGGTACTCGCTTTCCTGTTCCATCACGAGTGTGAGGCCAAAAACGACCAATACGTTAGTAATGAGAAAAAATACGACTTCCTCAATGGGTAGGATGCCTGCAATCAAGATGGGGAGCGATTGCTCTGGATTGATCGTCCAAGTGCCAGACTGTATCGCGAGCATGTCGGTTGCACTGAGGTAGAACCATGTGACCAAAACGCTAGTGATGACGGTGTAGCGGTGTTTCCAAAGCAAATCGGCACCGACGATTAGTTGCAGCATAATCGGAATCAAACCCCAGGACAGCTCTAGCGCGAGGTAGGTGCCGCGCATCCAAAAGCTATCTGGATAAAGGAACGTCAGTGCAAGCAGCACAACCGAACCCAACCATACGACGCCCACGATGCCTGTAGCCCAGTAGCGAATTCGCAGGCTGTTTTGCTTTGAGGGGGCATTTGCAACGGGCATCCGGCGCATGAGCCACACTGTGAAAAGCCCAGTCATGATGGTTTGAACGACGAAGAACGTGTATTCCTCTATGGGCACCCAGCCAAAGGTGATTCCTGTGACTAAGTTCTCGTCGTACCACCAAACGCGTGTGGCAACGAGGTAGTTGTCCCAGGGGGTGGTGTAAGCGACTGCTACAAACACCAGCGCAATGATGACAGTGGCAGCAGGCCAACTCGTCAAGCTTTGCGGAACGCGCTTATCCTGTCGTCCATCTAACCAGTTGAGCGTGCCAA
This sequence comes from uncultured bacterium, assembly GCA_963922445.1. GTDB lineage: Bacteria > Chloroflexota > Anaerolineae > Aggregatilineales > Phototrophicaceae > DAOTTY01. Next base: position 15,040 of record CAWUJQ010000001.1, on the reverse strand, counting down.
ATATCACGATTGGAATGCCGACAAACCACGCTAAAAATCCAAAGTAGGACATTGTTATGCTTTACCTCCGAACTGCCACCACTTGGGTGATAGATCATTCATCACAACAGTTGCTGCGTTGCGGCCCGCCGCACCCATAATGCCCCCGCCGGGATGGGTACTTGCACCCGTGAGGTACAGTCCCTTGACCGGAGCACGGTAATTGCTCATGGTGAGGGCAGGACGCATGATAAACATCTGGTCAACAGACATCTCAAGATGCATGACGTTGCCGCGCAACAGGCCCAACTCCCGTTCGAGATAGAGCGGCGTTTCGATGAGCTTGCCAACGACGGCATCTTTGACGTTAGGCGCATATTCAGCAAGCTTATCCAGCATTCGGTCTGCAATTTGCTCACCAATGTCATCCCACGAGTCGCCGGATGCGAGTTCATAGGGGTAGTACTGCCCCCATAGGAACATGGTGTGCTTGCCCTCAGGTGCCAACGTGGGATCGACTGCCGAGAAGGTCATGGAGATGAGGGCCGGGTCTTCGGATGGCTTTCCCTTAAGAAAATCACCATAAGCAGCATCCAGATAGCTCATAGAAGGGCAAATGAACTGCAACGCACGATGTTGCTCGTCTGGCCCGCCGTTTTGTGTGGGTTTAGCGGTGTAGTTGGGCAACTCGTTCATGGCATAGCGCACAATCATGCCGAAGCCGTTACCGATGCGGCTTTTGCTAATCATGGTTTGCGCCTGTACTGGCATATCGTCACCGAGCATTTTCATGGTGGTGTAGATGTGCGCGCCAGACACAACGGCTTTGCTTGCTGTGAAGGTATCGCCACTCGCTGTTTTGGCACCGACGGCCTTGCCGTCTTCCACCAGGATTTTCTCAACAGACGTATTGGTGCAAACGACTCCACCGTGATCCTCGATCATCCTGCGGAGCGATTGAGTTAGTTCGCCAGAGCCGCCGCGTGGGCGCTTCATGCCGCTGGTGTGATACATGGGGTGCCACAGGGCAAATGGTGCCGACAGGGGTTCGGTGGGCGGCGGGCCAGACTGAGCGGCCATCCAAGCGATCATGGCGGGCACTTTTTCGCCCGTGAAATGATTACGAAGCATCTGGCCGTAGCCACGCACGAGGTCGCTCAGGCGTTCCCAGCGCTCCGCGCCCATTTTCGTGTCCACGCCCAGGTGCTTGACCAGATTCAAGGGCGTAGGCGCGTGCTTGAACGACTCTACACTGGCTTCTGCTACGTCGTACCAGCGCTCGCAAAACTTTTTGTAGTTCTCCGCATCTTCTGGATCGACCGCTGCGATGCTTTCTACGGTCTTATCAATATCGCCGTACATCGTTATGGACGTGCCATCGGGGAAGGGCGCAAAAAAAAGCGGGTCAATATCAATATAGTGGAGGCCGTACTTTTCCAGTTCCAAATCTTCGACAATAGTTGTGTGGTGAATCAGGATGTGGGCCGACCCGCCGAGGTCAAATTTGAACCCTGGAACGTGTTCTTCCGTCACCACAGCCCCACCGACCTTGTGGCGGCGTTCCAAAAGCATGACCTTATGCCCCGCTTTTGCAAGATAGCCGGCGCATACGAGGGCATTGTGGCCAGCACCGATGATGAGAATATCGCAATCTGCCATGAATCAGTTTATGCTTTCGAGTTTCATGTGGACTTCATTACTTACGCTATTGAGTACGGCCACGTCTTCTTGGCTCAAGCGCCAGCCTGTGGCCCCAAGGTTTTGCTTGGCTTGCCTCGCGTTTTTGGCACCCGGAATGGGCAACGTCCCCATGCAGATGCACCAGTTGATAGCAACCTGGGCTGGCGTTTTCACGATGCCATTTTCGGCGTAACCTTTGCCGATATTACGCAGCGTGTCGATAAGTGGCTGGATTGTCTGTAATTGCTGGCGGTACATAAGGCCACGCGGCCCGGGTGGAACATTTGACGGGGAGTATTTGCCCGTCAACAGACCTTGTTCCAACGGGCTGTAAGCGATGACGCGTATGCCCAGGTCTTTGCACAAACTCAGCAGGCCGCTTTGCTCGATAGTGCGGTCAAGCAGGTTGTACTTCACCTGATTGGCTGCGAGTGGTATCCCGTAGCCTTTAAGCGCGTTAAACGCCTGGCGGGTTCGGTCGTAGTTGTAATTGGAAACGCCAACGTGTTCGATCAAGTCGATTTCGGCGGCTTGCGCCATGGCTTTCATCCAAGATTCTACGTTTACAGGAGGGAGCGGCCAGTGCATTTGATATAAGCTTACGCTCGCCATTTGCAAGCGCCGGAGGCTATCGCGCAGGGCACTAATGAGCGATTGCTGCCTCCAGCGCCAGGGAAATGGAAAGAACTTTGTTGCAATCGGTGCAGATTGCCCTAACTGTGCTGCAAACTCGCCAATAAATTGCTCGGATTTGCCGCCCGCGTAGATTTCGGCTGTGTCTAACAAAACACGCCCAGACTGTGCCGTGGCAACAAAGGCTTCGCGTAAATCCTCGGTTGAATAACCTTGACCGAAGCCCCACATCAGGCGACTGCCCCATGCAGACGTCCCGATTCCGATTTCAATATCGGCGAGTTGAGCCATAGCTATGTACTCTGCTCCGCTTCACTCGTTTTCCGATCAAGGTCATCCAGGGCGGCTTTCACCACGTTTGCACTGTTGTGGAGCTTGTTATGCTCTTCATCGGTGAGTGGTAACGGCAGGGACTCCACGACGCCGTCACCACCAAACAGGAGCGGCATAGCCACAGTCACATTATCAACCCCCGCGATGTTGGCCGAGGGCGTACAAATCGTCAGAATCGAGCGTCCATTTTGCAATATGACTTCTGTAATCCGAGACAGGGCACTGCCAATGCCGTAGTAAGTTGCGCCTTTGCCCTCGATAATGCTGTAGGCAGCCCTGCGCACTTTGGTGTCAATTTGGCTGCGGATTGCATCATCAAGCACAATCTGGCGCGCATTGCAAAAGTCTTGCAATGGCACACCACCGATGTTGACCAACGACCACAGCAATACCTCGCTGTCACCGTGTTCGCCTACGACGTACCCGTGTACGTGATACGAGTCTACGCTGAGGTAGTTGCCCAATAGCGACCGAAAACGGGCGGTGTCCAACGTTGTACCTGACCCGATCACACGGCGGCTAGGCACGCCTTCGAGAGCGGCGTAGCGGGCAGCTAGGTGAGTCATGATATCCACTGGGTTGGTTGCGATTAGCAAGATGGCGCGGGGGGCATGTGCCAGGATAGATGGAATGACCTGCTTGAACACTTGGGCGTTGCGCTCCAGCAGTTCGAGGCGGGTTTCACCCGGGCGCTGGCCAACACCTGCGGCAACAATCACGACTTTGGCACCAACTAGGTCTGAATAGCCCCCATATGTAATTTCCATGGGGTTAGAAAATGGCACAGCATGCGTAATGTCATCTGCTTCAGCTTGAGCGCGTTCTTTATTCAGGTCTACCAGAACGATCTCGCGACCGACACCTCGCATTAGTAGTGCGTAGGCGGCTGTGGCCCCTACCATTCCCGTTCCTACAATACCGACTTTCACAGCGTCTCTCCCTATTGTTGTGGTTTACGGTGCTGCCGCCAGTCTAGGCGACGGCGCAAATCACGACAATAGTTATTGGGTTTTTCGGTTGGCACGCCACCAAATACCCGGCAATCGTCGCACCTTCCCCAACGTTTTTACATGGGCGCGTCGCGTAAACACATCGCAGTTGTGCCGTTCGATGTCGCTCAGGATTGCACGATATAGGTCGGCTGCGGCAGCTATAGCGACCCGACCATCCCGATTGAGCATTTGAATACCCGTCCAGGATTCGTCGTACAGTTTCACGGTGCGGTCTATTTGATAGCGAACGAAGGCTTGCCAACGCTCGTCAACGCAACCCGCATCAATGTCGGCTTCGGTCAGGTTGAACTCCGCCAGTTCATCCAGGGGTAGGTAGAGCCGTCCGGCCTGCCAGTCCTCGGCAACATCGCGCAGTATGTTTGTCATTTGCAATGCGACACCCAGTCGCACCGCGTAGGGGATTGCCTCGTTACTCTCGAAGCCGATGATATGCATGGCCATCAGGCCAACCGTTGATGCAACCCCATAGGAATAGCTGGCGAGGTCTTCAAATGTTTCGTAACGATTTTGGTCTAGGTCACGCGCAACCCCATCAATGAGTTGCTCCGCATAGCCACGCGGAATGCCGTAGCGGCACTGAGCGTCGGCCCAGGCCAACGCAACCGGATTATCCTGGGGGGGGGTGGGCGACATAACGATTTGCCGCCACTCATTGAGCCTCGCCTGACGGTATTCGATGGGCGCTACGTCGTCTACGATGTCGTCCGTGACCCGGCAGAAGGCATACAGCGCGCGGGTGGCCTGCCGCTTCTCATACGGGAGCAGCCCGGATGCCATGAAAAAGGTTTTGCTGTGATGGCGTGTTATCCGGTTGCAGTGTGCATACGCCGTGTCGACGGCGTGTGCATCAGAGTAAACGGAGTAGCGGTCGGGAATGTGGCTTTGGAGCGCCTCTTGGGCACGAACCAGTAGGGTATTTTCCCAGGATTGGATCTGCAAACTCATGATTAGTCGCCTGCGGGTTGTGTGATGGGCTGTTGTGTTGAGACGGGTTCGGTTTCTGCTTCGCCAATGAGTTTTTCGGCAATAATGGCTGTTGATAAAACACCGGGTAGGCCTGCGCCCGGATGGGTGCCTGCGCCGACAAAGTACAGATTCTCAAAGTCTTCAGAGCGATTGTGTGGGCGGAACCATGCCGACTGAGTGAGAACAGGTTCCAGCGAGAAGGCTGCCCCGTTGTGGCTGTTCAACACGTTTTGGAAGTGGAGCGGCTCAATATAATGCTCTGCGATCAAGTGCTTCGATAGGTCCGGCAGGTAGTTTTCTTCTAAGAACTGTACGATGGCCTCTTTGTAGCGCGGGCCAACCTCTTCCCAGTCTGTGCCGTCCTGCAAGTTTGGCACGGGGGATAGCACGTAGAAGTTCTCACAACCGTCTGGCGCGATGGACGGATCGGTTAGGCTGGGCATGTGCAGGTACAGTGAAAAGTCATCGGCCAGCGTTTTCGCATGGAAAATGTCGTCAAGCAGTTCTTTGTAGCGCGGCCCCAGGATGATGTTGTGGTGTGCTAGTTCCGGGTTGGTATCGCGGTATTTGCGGTCTGTACCGAAGTAATACACAAACAAGGACATGCTGTAGCGCATGTTGTCGATCTTGCGGTCGGTGTATTTACGGCGATAGCGCTTGTCGATCATGTTGCGGTAGGTGTAGGCGACATCTGCATTAGACACGACATCATCCGCTTCATGAATTGTACCGTCAACAAGTTGTACACCCGTTACCCGGCGTGTGTCCCCGTCAACGAGAATTTCATCAACTTCAGCATTCAGGTGAATCTTGCCACCTAGTTCAGTAAATAGCCGACCGAATCCTTCGACCATGGCACCTGTACCACCCATCGAGTACCACACGCCCCACTCGCGTTCCAAATAGTGGATCATGGCATAGATGGAAGGCGTATCGAACGGGTTGCCGCCGACAAGCAATGGATGAAATGAGAAGACCTGACGAATAAATGGGTCTTTCACAAATTGGCTGACGTAACGATGAACGCTCAGGTATGACTGCATTTTAATCAGATCGGGAGCGACCTTGAGCATGTCCCAAACGCTGAGGAATGGTACGTCTGCCAATTCAACAAAGCCCTTTTCGAAGATGGCCTTGGTGTTCTTGACGAACTGTGAGTAACCCTCTTTGTCAGATGGGTTAATTTTGTCGATTTCGCTGAGGATAAACTCGTGATCGTCGTTGTAGTCAAATTTGCGCTTGTTGTGGTCAAAAATGCGGTAGAACGGGTCACACTTGACCAGTTCGAAGTAGTCTTCTCGTTTGCGGCCAGCAGCTTCCCAAATATCGTCAAACATAAACGGTGCGGTGACAATGGTTGGGCCGCCATCGAATTTGAAGCCATTGATTTCGTAGACGTAGGCCCGCCCGCCGAGCTTGTCGCGCTTTTCAAATAGTTCAACGTCGTGGCCTTTGGCAGCCAGTCGGCAAGCTGCGGCTAAGCCGCCGAATCCGCTACCGATCACGATGATTTTTGACATGGAATTCCCTCTATGTTCGGGTTTTTGGAGTTCTGAGTATTGATATTAATTTTACTCGCGAGTAAAAGCGATGGGTGAAATCGCTGTGAGTACCCTATTAGAGCGTTTTTCGTCGAATTTTGCTGCACAATCGGTTTAGAGGGGGCTGTGAAAGCGAGCAAAGTAACCGATGGGATACCTTCTTACTCATACAGCCCTCATACACGGTATGCTACAGGTCGAGCAAGCCCTCCTGTTCATTGATGTACTGCTCAATCATGGCTTGTGCGACGTGTTGCGGCGACAGTGCCCCGTCAGGCATGCTGAACGGGACGTTACCCCAGAATGCGCTGTCTACCGCCGGGGGACGTACCAGCGTGAAGTACTTGCGGCGGTTTTCTTTCTTGAAAATGGTCATCATCGGTTCCAGGCCAGCTTTGGCGACGGTGTATGCGCCAAATTTGGGTAACATGATTTTATCCACGTAGGCACCGATAACCATCAAGTGGCCGCCCTTGGGTACCAGATGCAGCACCGACTGAACGCCAAGGTAAGCGCCATTCAAGTTTGCATCCATTACGGACTGCCATGTGTTGGCACCGAAGTCTTCCATTTTGTCTGCGACGATGCCACCTGCCGCATAGACAACCAAATCGAGTGAAACAGCATCATCTGCCAGGACGAGTGCGACTTCTTTATACGTTTCTGGTTGGGAGGCGTCGAAGCGAAACTTTTCGTCAGCTTGGTCGGTGATTCGGTCAGTGTCGCGGGCAGCAGCGTAGACTGTCCAGTCTCCACTAGATTTGAGCTGTTTGACGAGGGCGTTGCCGATGCCGCCGGACGCGCCCCAAATGAGTGCATTGGGCATGATTCGTTACTCCTTGAGTTGTATTGCGGAAAATTCAGGATTCGCGGGCGCGTTTGAATGCATCTAAGGTGCGTTCGCGCGCCGCTTTATGTTCAAGAATAGGCTCTGGATAGGCCTTTGGGGGTTGTTTTAGCTTCCACGGCTCATGGATGTCATCGCCGCCGAGGTCTGTGAGTTCGGGCACCCAACGCCGGATGTAATCGCCTGCCGGGTCGAACTTTTTGGACTGCGAGACCGGGTTAAAGATGCGGAAGTACGGCTGTGCGTCCGTGCCGGTACCTGCTGCCCACTGCCAGCCGCCATTGTTGGCCGCTGGGTCACCGTCGATAAGGTATTGCATGAAGTGCCGTTCGCCTTCGCGCCAGTCGATAAGCTGGTCTTTGGTCAGGAAGCTGGAAACAATCATACGAACGCGGTTCGGTAGCCAGCCAACCGCCTTGAGTTGGCGCATGGCGGCGTCGATAACCGGGTAGCCGGTTTGTCCCTCTTTCCACGCTGCCAGTCCTTCTGGGTCATGCTGCCATTCCAGATTGTCATAGGTGGCGTTGAAGTTGCCACCATAAACATGTGGGTAGTGTGCCATCACATGACTGTAGAACTCACGCCAGATGAGTTCATCGGCCCAGGCAGTGACGCTGGCTTTGGCGTCTTTGTCGGGGGCGTTTTCCCCGGCTTTGGCTGCCGCCGTGAACGCTTGACGGGGTGACAGAATACCCATCCGAAAATATGGAGATAGCTGTGAGGTGCCGCCGTCAGCGTCAAACGGGTCGATTGTGAGTTCGTTTCGACGCTCGTCATATGCGTAGATGGTGCTATCGCTGAACGCCTCCAGGCGTTGTTTGGCGTGTTCCTCACTCGCCGCAGGCACATCAAAAGACTGAAAGCCCAGGTCTTTCAGTGACGGGAAGTCGTGTGTGTCCACGTTTTGAATGCGGTACAGGTCACCGGAAGGGGTGTCGTGTATCGTGTAATCATCACGTGTGATCTGAGAGCGCCATTTCTTTTTAAACGGCGTATAGACAGTGTACGGGTCGCCTTTGTTGGTCATAACGGAACCCGGTTGCATAATGAGTGCGTCGTCGTAAATGCGAAGGGGAACCGTCAGCCCTTCATTGACGTGGTCATCGCGGCGCTTGGCGTAGGGGGTGTAGTCCCGGTTGCAGTAAACCGCAGCCGCACCTGTTTGTTCAACAAGGTCGGGTAGCGCTTTTTCGGGTACGCCACGCATGAACAGCAAACGCCCACCATTTTTCCAGATGGTTGTTTGCAAGTTGTCCAGCGCGTTAAGCATAAACGACATGCGAGGTGCCCCAACGTTGCGGCTGTTGAGGATGCGCGGGTCGAATATAAACACTGTAACAACAGGCTTGCCGCTGGCGAGTGCTGCATTCAGCGCTCGGTTGTCCGTCAGGCGCAGGTCACGCCGAAACCAGTGAATTACGGGTTGATCGGTCATGTTGGGATTTCAGTCAGCTTACGGGTTGTGCGCTTTTTGACTGGCATCGCCCGCTGCACATCTTCCGCCACACGCAGCGCGCCAAGTGACACGCCTGCCGTCGATTGGCCGGGAAAAATGGAGTCACCGACGAGGCGCAGGTTGTCAACACCAGTGCGCGGGCCACGTGCGCCAAATAGCGACTTCTGCGGGAAGCCGCCGACCATACCCATGTGACGCCGCGTGTAAAACTCGTAAGTTACGGGGCTGCCGGGCATCATGAATGTAATCGCGTCTTTGAAACCGGGCAGGAAGCGATCAATGTTGGCGATAAACGTCTGCGCATAGGCATCTTTGCGGCGATAATACTCACTTTCATCACGGTTGAGTAAATCCCACCAAGGTTGGACGCGTGTGTGCGTTGTGATGGTCATGGCACGTTCACCGTCGGGCGCGCGGCTCGTGTCCCAATCGGGCGACACGGACATAAACAGGCTGCGGCCTTCGCCCAATGGACCGTCTACATCCATCAGAAACTGGTGATGGTCAGCAAAGCCGTCCGGCAAAAAGTCTGACTTGACGCCGAGGTGCAGGACAAACGCGCCAAATGTCGCGTCGCGGTGCTGATTTTCCCGGCGTAGTGCCTTAGGTGCGCTATCTGCTAGTAGCTGCTCTAGTGACCAGGGGGTTGTATTCGCAATCACAAAATCTGCTGAAAAAAAGTCTTCCTGTTTGCTGCGACGCCCCTTTTTTGCCCATACACCCTGCGCCTTGCCATTTTCAACCGCGATGCGCGTCACGTTTTGGCGGAATAGGACATCACCGCCCAACGCACGAATTTTCTCTACGAGCTGTTCAGCAATTCCGCCGATGCCACCCTCTGCGTGGTAAACGCCCTGCCGTGCCAAATCGAGGGCGGTTGCGCTGTACATGGCATAAGCGTTGGCGGATGTTGTTTGAGCAGATATAAGCAGTTGGCCGTCAATGAAGCGAACAAACTCGGCGTTATCATTTAAGCCATGCAGACCCATCCATTGCTTGGCCGACATCAACGCAAACGGGATAATTTTCAGGTCACCTGGCAGGTTGGTCACGCCAACCTTTGCGATTTGCATGGCTTCCGCCATGTTGGTGGGCGGCCACGGTAATCCCTGGGCCGACAGTGACCACCCTTGATCCGCAATCGCTGACTGCTGCTCCCAGAATGCTCTGGATTCAGGGAATGCTCGCAACATATCCTCATTGTCGCGAGTAAGGGAAATTTCGCAGTTGGGCATGTGTACAACCCAGGCTGGGTCATACGTGTGAACGTTCCAGTCCAGGTCAAGCAGCTTGCCGGTTAAGTAGTGCGGGCCGTTAGGTTGAAAGCCGCCCGCCACGGTAGCGCCGGAGTCAAAGCGATAGCCTTTGTGAAAGAACGTACTGGCGCTACCACCGGGGTACGTTTGCGCTTCCATGACGGTAACGCTGTAGCCTTCTTTTGCGAGCAGGGCCGCTGTAGTCAGTCCACCGATGCCGCTGCCGATTACGAGTACATTAGTCATTTCGATTCAGGTGTCTTCTTTTCGATAGTTGCTTCTTCACAGGATTGCTTCTCAGCCTAATACACAGGCATAAGCAACCGCTTAGCGCCAAGATAAAATTCGGGCATCATTTGCCGATTGTCAGACGGGTGCGTAGGTGGCGGTAGATAAACAGGAATTTCAGTGGGAGGCCATCAAACATCAGGCGGGTTAACAGACCGGGAAAGCCGGGCTTGTGAACAATTGAAATGCGGTCAGTTAGCCGTACACCCCCGTCAACTTCCTCGAAGATGTGACGGTGCCACCAAAAGTCAAGTGGCCCCTCTATCATGCGATCTGCAAAGCTGTACTCAGTCGGGCCGGGTTCGTGTTGGGCTAGCCAGCACACTGGGATCGGGCCAATCCACAGCGTAAACTCCATCTCGCCATCTGTCAGCGAGTTCAGGTCGCGGCGGTGTATTTGGGCGAAAACGGGTGGCGGCGTCAGGCGGGAGAATGCTTTTGGGTCTTCGTGGAAGGCAACCATCTCGTCAAGGGTTGTGTTGATGGTGGATGAATGCTCAAACGTTCTTGCGTTGGATGGGGCTTGGGCGGCAGTTGTCATGATGGTTTCGTCCTGTAACGATTCGTTAGGTTTGTAATGTATCATTGTCAGCGTGTTTGCAGTGATATTCTCATACAGATTTTAGAGGCATGGCGGGTTGCAGATGATAAGGTGTTTAAAGCCGTTGAAAACAAAAACTTGGCTGTGGTACCATTCGACCGACTAGTCGGTTTAACGGCAGGCAATGATGAACGAATTAGATGACAACAACCCTGGGACGCGTGAGCGCATTTTAGATGCCGCGCTGAACGTATTCTCAAATAAGGGCTACCACGACACGCGCCTTGATGAAATCGTGACAGAGTCTGGGACGTCGAAGGGGTCAATCTACTTTCACTTCCCCAACAAAGAGAAACTGTTTGTGGCCCTCGTGGACAAGTTCACAGACTTGCTCGAAAACAAAGTTATTGATTCCGTGCCAGATGACGCACCTGCGATTGAGCGCGTGCGGATTGCCCTTGAAGCTGTGCTAAATACATTCTCCAAATATCGCCGTCCAGCGAAGATTTTGTTGGTTCAAGCGTCGGGGTTGGGGACCGTGTTTGAGCAGAAGCGGATGGATGTTCATGATCGCTTCTCTAACCTCATTAAGGGTTACTTAGATGAAGCGCTCGCGAATGGTGACATCGCAGAGATAGACACAGACCTGGTTGCGCGGGCGTGGATGGGTGCCATCAACGAATTGGTTATCCGGTGGGTGTATACGGGAGAACCAGCGCCTGACCGGATTGTGGAGACGCTGCTGCCGCTGCTGCTGCGAAGTGTAGGCTACGAACACTCCGAGGAAGTTTAGACCGCTATGCGAATTGCGACTTTAGAACGCGTGATTACGCGACCAGAGCAGCTTGACGGCACGCTACTGATCTATGGGCAACCGTGCCCTAGTCTCCCACTTGTTGATTTTTTGCGGCGCGTGCATGGTCAGCGGCGCATTCACTGGGAAAACGAGCGGGAAGCGCTGGCGTTTGCGGGCTTCGGTGCAACAGTTGACTTGATTGCAGATGGTGACGAGCGCTTCCAGCAGATAAACGCGTTAGCTGAACGGCTGTTCAACGGCGCAATTCAGGTTGGCGACGTTGACACGATGCCGCTGTTGTTTGGCGGATTTGCCTTCCGTGATGACTTTGCTGCTCAGGTTGTGTGGGAAGGGATGCATGCCGGGCATTTTGTGTTGCCGCAGGTGATGCTGCGCCGCGACGGTGAGCAATCGCACTTGATCTTAAGCGAGTATTTGCCTGCTGGCGCTCATATTGACGCAGCGCGTGAGCAAATCGAAAAGCGATTCGAGCAGTTATTTGATGACCTCTTTTGGAATTTTACGGGCGACGTTTGGAACCCGGAATGGGAAGAGGCGTCCGATATTGAATATCCCATGGCGTATGATGCGTGGGAGCGGATGATTACGAATGCCACCACCCAGATGAAGCGCGGCAATTTGGACAAGGTTGTGCTGTCGCGCATGTGCCAGATTCGCTTTAGCAACCCTGTGAACGTCGTGCGGGCATTGGAGTACTTGCGTAGCGCGTATGGGTCAAGCTATCGCTTTTTGTTTGAGCCGCAGCCGCATAACGCCTTCTACGGGGCGACGCCGGAAACTTTGGTCAAAGTGCAGGGCCGGGACGTGTACGCTGATGCACTGGCTGGGACAATACGACGGGGTGAGTCGCCCGAAGAGGATGGTCTGCTGGCTCAGCAAATCCTGAGCGACCCCAAAGAGCGGCGCGAACATGATTTCGTAGTGCAAGGGCTGCGACAGCATCTTGCGCCCTATGTGGATTCCCTACACGCAGACGCGGAACCGGGCATCCTGCAACTGAGCAACGTGCAGCACCTACACACACCTGTGAGCGGCCATCTGAACGATGATTATGGTGTGCTAAAGCTGGTTGAAGCGCTGCACCCCACCCCGGCGTTGGGCGGCTCCCCGCGTGAAGTGGCAGAAGACCTCATCAGCGAGTTGGAGCCGATTACACGCGGCTGGTATGCTGCGCCAGTTGGCTGGTTGGATCACGAACGTAACGGTCACTTTGGCGTGGGCATCCGGGCGGCAGTGAGCCGCAAGGGCACGTTGTGGTGTTATGCGGGCGGCGGCATCGTCGCGGAGAGTGAACCGGAGCGTGAGTGGCGGGAAACGGACCTGAAGTTCCGCCCGATGTTGAACGCGGTGGGCATTCAATCACGATGAACCCGAACACGTTCTACGCTGAGACGTTTGTTGATGCATTGGCCCGGTCAGGACTCCAAGCGGTGTGTATTGCACCGGGGTCGCGATCTACGCCGCTGACGTTGGCGTTTGCCAAGCACGACGGCATCAAGAAGTACACACACCTGGATGAGCGATCAGCGGCGTTTTTTGCGCTGGGCATGGCGATGGCCAGTGACAAGCCAGTGGCGATGGTCTGCACATCAGGTACGGCGGCGGCGAACTTCTTCCCAGCGATTATCGAGGCAAATATGTCGCGGGTGCCGCTGCTTGTACTGACGGCGGACCGTCCGCATGAACTGCGGCACAGTGGCGCAAACCAGACCATCGACCAGATCAAGATGTACGGTGACCATGTGTTGTGGTCAGTGGATATGCCGCTGCCGGAGGTGAATCCGCCAGCGGTGGCGGTGCGGAACGTACGGACGATGGCGGCGCGAGCGCTCGCAACGGCTGATGGGCTTCGCAAGGGGGTGGTTCACCTCAATTTTCCGTTTCGCAAACCGCTAGAGCCTGCGAAAAGTAATGATAATCCTCAAGGCAATGCATCTAGCACTCAAGACTCTAATCTACGTGTGAGTAATCAGGTAAGTCTTGATATTAACTTTTTCCAGGATCAATTCGATGAGGAAGACTTGGAGCGGTCATTTGCCGAGGCTGAAACTGGACTGATAATTTGTGGTCCGAATTGCCCACGTGATCCTTTCTTCGCCGGAGCAGTGAGGTGGATGTCTGCCACGACTGGATTCCCTCTATTCGCTGACAGTGCTTCTGGGATTAGATTCTGTAATACTGAGTCCGTTTTAAGGCAGCAAGCAGATAAACGCCAAGCTCCGATTTTCGGTGCTTTCGATTATATGCCATTTGACAATTTCGAAGCCCCGCAACTAGTAGTCCGCTTTGGCGGTGTGCCGACTTCAAACGTATTGAACAGGTATTTGGGTCAAATCTCACCAAATGAATATATCTTGGTGAATGAGCACGGTGACTGGCACGACGACCAACATTCAGTTACATGGCATTATCAGGCTTCACCTACGAACTTTTGCCTCAATGCGGCAAGATCAAAGAACAATCGGGGTGAGAATCTCAATCAGTTTGCTGAGTTTGAGGACTTCATCTGGCCGATTGTAGATGGTGAAATCACAAAAGTGCTGTTTGATGGGGCAGTTGTGAATCGGGTGATAGGTCACTTACCTGAACGTGCAAACCTTTTGGTTGGTAACAGCAATGCGATACGCCACATAGACCAATTTGTGATCCCGAATCCCAGTGATGTAGCAATTTACGCCTCTCGCGGAGCCTCTGGCATTGACGGGCAGGTATCAACCGCCCTCGGCATCGGAGCAGCGACAGGCCAGCACGTCTACGCCATTCTCGGCGACATCACCTTCTACCACGACATGAATGGGCTGCTGGCCATTCAACGTAACGGCGTGACCGCCACCATTATCGTCATCAACAACAATGGTGGCGGCATCTTCGAGCGGCTGCCCATCCGTGAGCATGAGCCGTACCACACCGACTACTTCCTCACGCCGCACGGCCTCACGTTTGAACATGCGGCGGCACTCTATGGTTTGCAATACGCCTATGCTGATGACTTCGCTTCCCTGGACGCGGCCCTAGAAAAGTACATCAATGCGGATGTGAGCAGCATCATTGAGGTAAAGACGGACATCAAGACCGACGAGGCCCGCCGTCGGGAAATCATAAAAACCGTGAACGAGCAGATACGGCAACGCCTATCTGATAGTGAGTAACGTTATCTAGCAAGGAGCAAAAACGATGGTAGCACCTACACAGGCCGTCCAATGGGAAACGGTCAAGGAATACGAGGATATCACCTACAAGAAATACGACGGAATCGCCCGCATTGCGTTCAATCGTCCGGAAGTGCGGAACGCCTTCCGTCCACAGACGATCACCGAAATGATTGACGCTTTCCACCACGTTTGGGAAGATCAGGAAGTGGGCGTGATTCTGCTCACGGGCGAGGGGCCGTCACCTAAGGATGGGGTTCACGCCTTCTGTGCTGGCGGCGACCAGAAGGTACGTGGACAGGCGGGTTACGTGGGCGATGACGGCGTGCCGCGCCTAAACGTGCTGCAACTTCAGCGGATTATCCGCACAATGCCCAAGCCCGTGATTGCGCTGGTCAACGGCTACGCGATTGGCGGTGGCCATGTGCTGCACGTCATCTGTGATTTGTCGATTGCCAGCGAAAACGCAATCTTCGGGCAGACGGGGCCGATTGTGGGCAGCTTTGACGGCGGCTACGGTGCGAGCTATTTGGCAAGCATC